>NZ_JBGLYN010000056.1:0-41502 GCF_047304045.1 Variovorax sp. Varisp85 | reverse complement strand
CCCGCACCCAAGGCCCCCGACATTGCCCTGGAGCGCGAGAAGAAGCTCAAGGAGCAGAAGGAACAAAAAGAGCGCGAGCTGGAGCAACAGCAGCAGAAGAAAAAAGAGCTCGAAGCCAGGCAGCGCGCCGAGGACGAAGCCGAGCGCAAGAAGGAACAGCAGAAGAAGCTGGCCGAGCAGAAGAAGCAGCAGGAAGCCGAGGCCAAGCAGGCCGAAGCCAAGAAGGCCGAGGCCGCCACGAAGCAGGCCGCCGCCGACCGTGCCGCAGCGCTCAAGCGCATGCAGGGCCTGGCCGGTGCGAGCGGCAGCGACGATTCGAAGGGCACGGCCCAACGCTCTTCGGGGCCTTCGAGTGGCTATGCCGGCCGCATCGCCGCTGCCGTGCGCCCGAACATCACCTTCCCTGATGCCGAAACCGTGAACGGCAACCCGGCGGCCGAGTTCGAAGTGAGCCTCGCGCCCGACGGCACCATCGTCGGCGTCAAGCTGAGCAAATCAAGCGGCCTGCCTGGCTGGGACGACGCGGCCGAGCGCGGCCTGCGCAAGACCGACAAGCTGCCGCGCGACACCGACGGGCGCATCTTCCCATCGCTGATCGTGTCACTGCGGCCCAAGCGCTGATTCCTGCCGGTTCCGGGCGATCTTCTCCAAGGCCGCCCGGAACTCCTCGGTTACCGCGCTGTCTACCCGCGCACAACAACAGCCGGGTCCACGCCCGCACAAGATGAACCCCAACGGCCGCATCCGCTACGGCAGCAGTCCACTGCTCGCCAGCCCCACACCCGTGTGGCGCAGCAAGTTCATCGTGGCCAGCATCGCCTTCGGCTTCGTGCTGCTGGCAAGCCGTGCCGCCTACGTCCAGATCTTCAACAACGATTTCTTCCAGCACCAGGGCGAGGTGCGCTACCAGCGCACGCTGGAGCTGCCGGCCAACCGCGGCCGCATCCTCGACCGCAACGGACTGATCCTGGCCTCCGACATTCCGGCGCCCAGCATCTGGGCCATTCCCGAGGACATCGAGCGCGACGACCCCGAGGTGCAGGCCAAGCTCAGGCAGGCCGCCAAGCTGCTCGGCATGCCGCAGAAGGATTTCGACAAGAAGCTCGAGGACGAGGACAAGACCTTCGTCTGGATCAAGCGCCAGGTCGATCAACCGGTCGCCAAGGCGGTCGCCGCGCTCGACATCAAGGGCATCTACCTGCGCCGCGACTATCGCCGCCAGTACCCAGAAGGCGAAGCGGCGGCGCACCTGGCCGGCTTCACCAATGTGGAGGACATCGGGCAGGAAGGCGTGGAACTCGCGTTCAACCAGGAGCTGGCGGGCAAATCGGGCTCGCGCCACGTACTCAAGGACCGGCTGGGCCACATCGTCGAGGACACGGAGGACCAGGTGCCGCCGACCGACGGCCATGACATCCAGCTGAGCATCGACGACCGCGTGCAGTTCGTGGCCTACGAGAAGCTTCGCGACGCGGTCGTCGCCAACAAGGCCAGGGCGGGCAGCGTGGTGGTGGTCGATGCGCGCACGGGCGAGCTGCTGGCCATGGCCAACTACCCGAGCTACGACCCCAACGACCGCCGCAAACTCACGGGCGAACAGCTGCGCAACCGCGCGATGACCGACGTGTTCGAGCCCGGTTCGACGATGAAGCCGATCACCGTCGCCACCGCGCTGCAGTTGGGCCGCGTGACGCCCAAGACCATCATCGACACCAACCCGGGGCGCATCACCGTGTCGGGCGCGACCATCCACGACGACGAGAACTTCGGCGTGCTGACGGTCGAGGGCGTGATCCAGAAATCGAGCAACGTCGGTGCCACCAAGATCTCGCAGCGCATGACGGCGCAGGAGATGTGGAACTCGTTCACCGCCGTGGGCCTGGGCCAGAAGCCGCAGACGCCCTTCCCCGGCGCGGTCAGCGGGCGCCTGCGGCCCTGGAAGTCGTGGCGGCCGATCGAGCAGGCCACCATGTCGTATGGCTACGGCCTTTCGGCGTCGCTCTTCCAGATCGCGCATGCGTACACCGCGTTCGCGCACGGCGGCGAGGTCATTCCCGTGAGCCTCCTGAAAAGCACCGGCACCGAGCCGCCCGGTGTGCAGGTGTTCTCGCCGCAGGTGGCGAGCGAGGTGCGCCAGATGATGCACTTGGCGGCCGCGCCTGGCGGCACCGCCCCGCTGGCGCAGACCGAGGGCTACTCGGTCGGCGGCAAGACCGGCACCGCGCACAAGCAGGTCGGCAAGGGCTACGCGAGCAACAAGTACCGCGCCTGGTACACCGGCATGTCGCCCATCGACAAGCCACGCATCATCGTCGCGGTGATGATCGACGAACCCGGCGCGGGCAAATATTTCGGCGGGTTGGTTGCGGCGCCGGTGTTCAGCCAGATCGTGCAGCAGACGCTGCGCGTCATGAACGTGGTGCCGGACCTCGCGGTGGCGCCGATGGCGCACTGACGACGCGCCCTTCGCCCCCGCTCGGGCTCAGTCGTAAACGATCTGCGCCTTGCCGGCTTCCGCCTGCGCAGTCCAGCTGGCCAGCGCCGCATCGGTCGGGAAGAACTTGGCGCGCTCGCCCAGCTGCAGCTCGACCTGCGCACCGCCACGCGCCATCGAAAGCCGCACCGGCAGGCCCTGGATCAGGTCGCCGACCTCGGACTGCTCGGTGCGCGGCGGAAAGTCTTTCAGCAGGCGCGCGATGTCCGGTGCCTTGCCGTTCACCGCCACGCGCAGGAACTTGCCGAAGCGGCAGCGCGCGGTGGCCAGGTCCCACACCTGCTGCACCTGGAAGCGCGCCTCGAAACCGCCGCGCGCGGGCTGCAACCGGCCGCTGACGATGACCAGCTCGTCGTCCTTCAGCGTGTTGCGGTTGGCGTTGATGAGTGCCTCGTCGGCCGTGGCGTCGATCGAGTCCGACTTGTCGTCGAGCTTGAAGATCGCCAGCCGGCCGCGCTGGCCGTTGATCACGCGGAAGTCGCTCACGATGCCGGCAATGACCTGCTGGTCGCGGCTGTCGAGCAGGTCGCCGATCTCGCGCTTGCAAAAGCGCCGCACCTCGTGCGAGACCTCGTCGAACAGGTGGCCTGACAGGTAGAAGCCCACGGCCGTCTTCTCGAGCGTCAGCCGCTCCTTCACGCCCCAGGGCGTGGCGTCGACGAGGTCGGGCTCGGCGGTGGCCGAGCCGTGCTCCGCGTCGCCGAAGATGTCGACCTGCGCCGCATTGGCCGCCGTGGCGTTGGCGAATTCGAAGGCGCGATCGACCGAGGCGATCAGCGACGCGCGGTTCTGCTGGATCGCGTCGAACGCGCCGGCCTTGATGAGCGCCTCGACCGTGCGCTTGTTGATGCGCTGGCGGTCGATGCGCACGCAGAAGTCGAACAGGCTCTTGAACGGCCCGCCCTCTTCGCGCGCGCGCACCACGGCCTCGACCGCGAGCTGGCCCGTGCCCTTCACCGCGCCCAGGCCGTAGCGGATGATCTTGTTGGTGACCGGCTCGAAGCGGTAGTTGCCGCGGTTCACGTCCGGCGGCTCGAAGGTGATGCCGAAGTTCTTCTGGGCGTCCTCGAACAGCAGCTTGAGTTTGTCCGTGTCGTCCATTTCCACGGTCATATTCGCGCAGAAGAACTCGGCCGTGTAGTGGACCTTGAGCCAGCCCGTGTGGTACGCCAGCAGCGAGTAGGCGGCGGCGTGCGACTTGTTGAAGCCGTAGCCCGCGAACTTCTCCATCAAGTCGAAAATTTCATCGGCCTTGTCCTGGACGATGCCGTGCGTTGCCAGTGCGCCCGCGCGGAATTTCTCGCGGTGCTCGGCCATCTCCTCGAGCTTCTTCTTGCCCATCGCGCGGCGCAGCAGGTCGGCACCGCCGAGCGAGTAGCCGCCCAGGATCTGCGCGGTCTGCATCACCTGCTCCTGGTAGACCATGATCCCATAGGTCTCCGACAGCATCTCGGCCACGGCCGGGTGCGGGTACTCCACCTCTTCGCGGCCGTGCTTGCGCGCCACGAAGCTGGGAATCAGGTCCATCGGGCCCGGACGGTACAGCGCGTTCAGCGCGATCAGGTCTTCGAGCCGTGTCGGCCGCGCGTCCTTCAGCATGCCCTGCATGCCGCGGCTTTCAAACTGGAACACGGCCTCGGTCTTGCCGTCGGAGAAGAGCCGGTAGGTGGCCGCGTCGTTCAGCGGGATGTTCTCGAACGCGAAGTTCTCCTGGCCCTTGTGGCGCTTCATGATGAACTCGCGCGCGATCTCCAGGATGGTGAGCGTCGCCAGTCCCAAGAAGTCGAACTTCACGAGGCCGATCGCTTCGACGTCGTCCTTGTCGTACTGGCTCACGGCCGACTCGCTGCCGGGCTGCTGGTAGAGCGGGCAGAAGTCGGTGAGCTTGCCCGGCGCGATGAGCACGCCGCCCGCGTGCATGCCGATGTTGCGGGTCATGCCTTCGAGCTTCTGCGCGAGCTCGACCAGCATCTTGACTTCTTCTTCCTTCTCGATGCGCTCCGCGAGCTGCGGCTCCATCTCGATGGCGTAGTTGTTCTTGTCGCCTTCGATCTTCTTCTCGGGCGGGTACTGCAGCGTGACCGACATGCCCGGCTTGTTCGGAATCAGCTTGCTGATGCCGTCGCAGAACATGTAGCTCATGTCGAGCACGCGGCCCACGTCGCGGATGGCCGCGCGCGCGGCCATGGTGCCGAAGGTGGCGATCTGGCTCACGGCGTTGCGGCCGTACTTGTCCTTCACGTAGTCGATCACGCGGTCGCGGTTGCCCTGGCAGAAGTCGATGTCGAAGTCGGGCATCGAGACGCGCTCGGGGTTCAGGAAACGTTCGAACAGCAGCTTGTATTCGAGCGGATCGAGGTCGGTGATCTTCAGTGCGTAGGCCACCAGCGAACCCGCACCCGAGCCCCGGCCCGGGCCCACCGGGCAGCCGTTGTTCTTGGCCCACTGGATGAAGTCGCCCACGATCAGGAAGTAGCCCGGGAACCCCATGTTCAGGATCGTGTTGATCTCGAACTCCAGCCGCTCGACGTAGCGCGGGCGTTCGGCCTCGCGCCTGGCCTCGTCGGGAAAGAGATGCTTCAGGCGCTGCTCCAGCCCGTCGAACGATTCCTGGCGGAAGAAGTCGTCGATCGGCATGCGCACGCCTTCGCTGATGAAAGGCGTCGGGAAGTCCGGCAGCTGCGGCTTGCCCAGCACCAGCGTCAGGTTGCAGCGCTTGGCGATCTCGACCGTGTTGGCCAGCGCGCTCGGCACGTCGGCGAACAGTGCCTGCATCTCGGCTGTCGACTTGAAGTACTGCTCTTCGGTGAACCGGCGCACCCGGCGCGGGTTGCCAAGAATTTCGCCTTCGGAAATGCACACGCGCGCCTCGTGCGCCTCGTAGTCTTCGCGGGCAGCGAACTGCACGGGGTGCGTGGCGACCACCGGCAGGTGCAGCCGGGCCGCCAGCTGCACCGCGGCGATCACGTGCGGTTCGTCTTCAGGCCGGCCCGCGCGCTGCAGCTCGATGTAGAAGCGATGCGGGAAGATGCCCGCCAGCCGCAGTGCCAGCTCGGCCGCGCGCTCGCCCTGCCCCTGCAGCAGCGGCTGCCCCAGCGGCCCGGCCTGGGCGCCGGAGAGTGCGATCAGCCCGCCCGCCAGCTCCTCGACCCATTCCATCTTGCAGGCCGCCTGCGACTGGCCCCGGCCCACGTTCTGCGTCCAGGCCCGCGCCAGCAGCTCGGACAGGTTCAGGTAGCCTTCCATGTTCTGCACCAGCAGCACGATGCGGGTGAGCACGCCGGGCTCCTTGCCCAGCCCTTCCACGAACACTTCCGCGCCGATGATGGGCTTGACGCCCTTGCCACGGCCCTGCTTGTAGAACTTGACCGCGCCGAACAGGTTGTTCAGGTCGGTGATGGCCAGCGCGGGCTGCTTGTCGGCAGCGGCGGCCTTGATGACTTCGTCGATTCGGTTGGTGCCGTCGACGACGGAAAACTCGGTGTGCAGGCGCAGGTGAACAAACATCCTTTCATTGTAGAAAGCGCCGCCTCCACGATGTGGGTTGGCAATCCCTGAAATCGCCGCCGGCCTGCCGGACAGAGGCCCCGAGCCCGGCGGGCACCGCGGCGACACCTAGAATCCCGCCCCGTGCAAGAGATTTTGAATATCGCGGCCTACAAGTTCGTGGCCATCGACGACAGCCCCGTGCTGCGCGAAGACCTGCGCGCCCGCGCGCAGGCCCTGGGACTCATGGGCACCATCCTGCTGGCACCCGAGGGCATCAACCTGTTCCTGGCCGGTCCCACCGACGGGGTGCGGGCTTTTCTGGCCCATTTGCGCGCCGATGCGCGCTTTGCCGACCTCGAGGCCAAGGAAAGCTGGTCCGCCGCGCAGCCCTTCCGCCGCATGCTGGTGAAGCTCAAGCGCGAGATCATCCGCATGGACCACCCGGCCATCCAGCCCGCCGCGGGCCGGGCGCCCGGCGTGGACGCCCCTACGCTCAAGCGCTGGCTCGACCAGGGCCATGACGACGAGGGCCGGGAGATCGCCCTGCTCGACACGCGCAATGCCTTCGAAGTCGATTACGGCAGCTTCGAAGGCGCCATCGACTGGCGCATCGGCAAGTTCACCGAGTTCCCGCCCGCCCTCAAGGCGCATCGCGAGGAGTTCAAGGGCAAGACGGTCGTGAGCTTCTGCACCGGCGGCATCCGCTGCGAGAAGGCCGCGATCCTGATGCGCGAGGAAGGCGTGGAACATGTGCTCCAGCTCGAAGGCGGCATCCTCAAGTACTTCGAGGAAGTCGGCAGCGCGCACTACCAGGGCGACTGCTTCGTGTTCGACGGCCGCGAGGCCCTGGCGCCCGACCTGAGCGCGCGCTCGGCCCGCGCCAGTGCCCGCGCATCCGAAGATCCGGACCTCGGCATCAAGAAGTAACAGGGGCGCCGGATGCGGATCCTCCTGGTGGAAGACGAACTGGACATGGCCTCGTGGCTGGTCCGCGCTTTGACCCAGAGCGGCTTCGTGGCCGACCATGCGCCCGATGCGCGCACCGCCGAGGGCTTCATGGCCGGCACCGAATACGACGCCATCGTGCTCGACCTGCGCCTGCCCGACAAGCACGGCCTGAGCGTGCTGGCCGACATGCGCAATGCCGACGACCGCACGCCGGTGCTGATCCTCACCGCGCAGGGTGCCTTGCAGGATCGCGTGCGCGGCCTGAACCTGGGTGCCGACGACTTTCTCACCAAGCCTTTCGAGCTGGCCGAACTCGAAGCGCGCCTGTCGGCCCTGGTGCGCCGCAGCCGCGGCAAGCAGCACCCGCGCCTGCAGTGCGCCTCGCTGTCGTACGACAGCCAGAGCCACGCCTTCACGCTGCGCGGCACGCTGCTGTCGCTCACGCCGCGCGAGCAGGCCGCGCTCACCGCCCTGCTGATGCGCAGCGGCGCGCCGGTCGGCAAGTCGCAGCTCTTTGCCAAGGTGTTCACCAACGACAGCACCGCCGGCCCCGACGCCATCGAGGTGGTGCTGCACCGGCTGCGGCGCAAGCTCGCGGACAGCGACGTGCGCATCGTCACCGTGCGTGGCCTGGGCTACATGCTGGAAAGCATTGCCGATGGATCCTCAGCCCCAGCACTCCACCCCGAACGCCCCGGCGAAGACGACTGAGCCGGCGCCGCAGCAAGTGCGGCGCTTCGGCATCCGCGCGCGGCTGCTCGCGCTGCTGCTGCCCGGCATCGTCGCACTGCTGGCGCTCGACAGCTGGAGCGACTATCAGGCGCTGACCGATTCGCTGGTGGTCGCCTACGACCAGAGCCTGCTCGAACCCGTGCAGGCGCTGGCCAACGGCATCGTGGTGGCCGGCGACGGCAGCGTGCGCGTGCAGGAGCCGTTCTCGATCCAGGCAATGTTCGAGTCCACGCACCTGCGCTACAAGTACCTGCACGTCGGCGTGCAGCGCATTCCCAAAGGCGAGACGCTGGACGTGAACTCGCCCGAGACCACGCTGATGGGCGTGCCTGGCCTGCCCCGCCCGGCGCAGCGTCCGACCGACGGCACGCCGGTCTTCTACGACGCGGTGCACGAGCAGCATCCGGTGCGCGTGGCCGCGCTGCGGCAGACGGTGTACGACGACGCCCACCCCGGCGTTGCCTACAGCGTGCTGATCCAGGCAGCCGAGGGCATCGGCCCGCGCACCGAGGCCCAGGCCGAGACACTGCGCCAGGAACTGCTGCGCGACACGCGCATGGTGCTGGTGATGGCGCTGCTGGTGTGGCTCGGCGTGGCCTGGTCGCTGCGCCCGCTGGAGCGCCTGCGCCGCTCGCTGCGCGAACGCTCGCGCGACGACCTGAAGCCGCTCGACGCCAGCGGCGTGCCGCAGGAAGTCGTGCCGCTGGTCGACGCGGTGAACCACCACATCGCGGGCCATCGGCGCATGGTGGCCGAGCAATCGCAGTTCCTGGCCGATGCCTCGCACCAGTTGCGCACGCCGCTAAGCATCCTGTCGATCCAGGCGGGCTACGCGGTGCGCGAGACCGATCCGGCGCGCATGCGCGAGTCGCTGCACGCCATCGTCGCGCAGCTCGCGCGCACGCGCCGCCTGAGCGAACAGTTGCTGGCACTGGCCCACGCCACCGCCGAAGACGAGACCGCCCCGGCCGAGCCCGCGGTGGCCGACCTCAACGCCATCGCGCGCGCCGTGGTGCTGCAGTACCTGCCGCTGGCGCGCGAGAACGATCAGGACCTGGGCTGGGTCGATGCGCGCGGCGACACTGCGAACGGCGTGGCGGACATCGACGGCACCGACGAGGCCGGCGAGGAAGACGACCCGCCCGTGCTGCCCGTCGCGGCCAATGCCGCCGAGCTGCACGAGGCGCTCGCCAACCTCGTGCACAACGCCATCAAGTACACGCCGCGCGGCGGCAACATCACCGTGACCGTGCGGCGCGAGGCTTCGTACGCCCTGGCCGAGGTGTGCGACAGCGGACCGGGCATTGCGCCCGAACGGCGCGAGCAGGTGTTCGAGCGTTTCCATCGCGACCCTTCCGCAGGCGCCGGTGCGGCGCACGGCGCGGGCCTTGGCCTGACCATTGCGCGCAGCTATGCGCGGCGCAACGGCGGCGAGATCGAACTCGACAATGCCGACATGCCGGAGAGCGCCAACGGCGGCGGACTGCGCGCCATCCTGAGGCTGCCGCTGTGCGCCTTTTGAGGTCCTTTTTGCAAGGGTTTTACCGCATATGCCGGTACGTGAATACACGTATTTTGCGGGCCGCCGGGCCGTTTGGACGTGATCCGAAAGGCGATTGAAAGTCTCGATTCCTAGACTCCGCTCCTTCCAAACGAAGGAGTCTCAATGCATCACCAGCTCGGTGAAGATCCGGCCTCGCACGCGCCCCGGCCCGCTTCAAAATTCAAAAAAGATTACTACGGCGGCGCCCTGCTGATCGTCATCGGACTGGCCGCGGTATACGCCGGCATCGGCTACCGCGTGGGCGAGCTGGCGCACATGGGACCGGGCTTCTTTCCGGTTGCGCTCGGCGGGTTGCTGGCGCTCACTGGCCTGCTCATTGCCATCTCGGCGCGCGCCGAGGAGCCCGCGAGCGTCGCCAGTGAAGAGGCTGCGTCGCACGGCCATCCGGGCGGCATGCCCGACATGCGCGGTTGCATCTGCATCATCCTCGGCATCCTCGCGTTCCTGCTGTTCGGCGAGTACGGCGGCCTCCTGCCAGCCACCTTCGCGATCGTGTTCATCTCGGCGCTCGGCGACCGCGACAACACGCTGACCGAAGCCTTGCTGCTCTCGCTCGCGATGTCGTTCGTCGCGGTGGTCGTCTTCTGGTGGGCGCTGAAGCTGCAGCTGCCCCTGTTCCAATGGGGAGGCTGAGATCATGATCGGTCAATCGCTTCACGACCTCTGGTTCGGCTTCGGCGTTGCGTTCCAGGGCTCCAACCTGCTGTGGTCGTTCTTCGGCGTGCTGGTGGGCAACCTGATCGGTGTGCTGCCGGGCATGGGCGCGCTGCAGGCCATCTCCATCCTGCTGCCACTCACCTACGCGATGCATCCGGTGCCCGCCATCCTGATGCTGGCCGGCATCTTCTACGGCTCGCAGTACGGCGGCGCCATCGGTGCCATCCTGATGAACATGCCGTCGCACCCGCCGCACGCGGTGACCTGTCTGGACGGGTACCCGATGACCAAGCAGGGCAAGGGTGGCGTCGCGCTCGGGGTGACGATGATCGCCTCGTTCTTCGCGGCGTCCGTCGGCATCATCGTGATGATCTTCGCCTCGCCGCTGCTGGTGCAGATCGCGTTCAAGTTCGGCCCGACCGAGATCTTCTCGATCATGCTGCTGGGCCTGCTCGCCGGCTCCACCATGTCGCGCGGCTCACCGCTCAAGGGCGTGGCGATGACGCTGTTCGGCCTGCTGTGCGGCGTGGTCGGCACCGACGTGAACAGCGGCAGCTTCCGCTTCGCGTTCGGCCTGCCCGAACTGAGCGACGGCCTCGAACTCGTGGCGATCTCGATGGGCCTGTTCGGCGTGGCCGACTTCCTGCTCAACGTGAACCGCATGAAGGCCATCGGCGACACCGGTACGCTCAAGCTCAGCGACATGCGCCCGAGCAAGGAAGAGCTCAAGCGCGCCTTCCCCGCCATGCTGCGCGGCACGCTGGTGGGCACGGTGTTCGGCGCAATGCCCGGCACGGGCCCGACCATCACCACCTTCATCGCCTATGCGCTGGAGCGCAAGGTGTCGAAGACGCCGAACAAGTTCGGCACCGGCATGATCGAAGGCGTGGCCGGCCCCGAGGCCTCTGCCCACTCGAAGACGCAGGTCGACTTCATCCCGACGATGAGCCTGGGCATTCCGGGCGACGCGGTGATGGCGCTGATCCTGGGTGCGCTGCTGATCCAGGGCATCCAGCCCGGCCCGCAGCTCATCACCGAGCATCCGGACATCTTCTGGGGCCTGATCGCCTCGTTCTGGATCGGCAACGTGATCCTCGTGATCCTGAACGTGCCGATGATTGGCGTGTGGGTGAAGCTGCTGAAGGTGCCCTACAAGTACCTGTTCCCGGCCGCGATGTTCTTCATTGCGACGGGCGTGTACAGCACGCAGAACAGCCTGTTCCAGATCTGGGAGGTGCTGGTGTTCGGCATCGTCGGCGCCGTGCTGATGACGCTCGAATTCTCGGTCGCGCCGATCCTGCTGGGCTTCGTGCTCGGGCCAATGGTGGAAGAGAACTTCCGCCGCGCACTGCTGCTCTCGCGCGGCGACATGTCGGTGTTCGTGACGCGTCCGATCAGCGGCACTTTCATCGGCCTGTGCGCGCTGCTGCTGGCGGGAGTGGGCTACTCGGCGTGGCGCGCTCGTGGCGGCCGCAAGGCCATGGTCGAGCTGCCGAAGGCGCCGGAAGGCTCGCCACCGGCCGAGGCGGTGTCCCTCAGCGGCGAATGACCCGCGCGCTTCGCCAATGCAGAGGGCCCGTTGAACGGGCCCTTTTTCATGGCACTTGTTGATCGAGCGAAACAACGCCTGCGCACGCGCCCCGGACAACGGGCACTCGAGATCAGACCGGCGTAGTGCCCACATCAGGCTCGCGCACGCCAAAAGGCTTGCCGGGCAGCGGAATGAACTCGGTCTCGCCGGGCACATGGCCCATGCGCTGGGCGGCCCAGTCGGAGCCCGCTTCGAGGATGCGCTCGCGCCGGCTGGAGACGAAGTTCCAGGTGATGTAGCGCGGACCGTCGAGCGGTTCGCCACCGATCACCATCAGGCGCGCGGCGGTGTCGGAAGCCAGCACCACGCCCTGGCCGTCGGGCAGCACGGCCATGGTGTGCACGGAAACAGGCTCGCCGTTCACGCTGACATCGGCATCGACCGCATAGATGGCCAGCTCGGGCGCCAGCGCGGGCAGCACGAAGCGCCCGCCTGCCGGCAGCGCGATGTCGAGGTACACGGTCTGCGAGAGCGTCTTGACCGGCGAGCGCGCACCGAAGGCCTCGCCCACCAGCACGCGCACGCCGGCGTCCTGCTCTTTCAACTCGGGGATCGCGTCGGCCGGCGTGTGCTCGAAGCTGGGCTCGATCTCTTCATGCGCCTGCGGCAATGCGGCCCACAGTTGCAGGCCGTGGTTCACGTAGGTGTCGGCCTTGAGGCGCTCGGGCTTGCGCTCGGAGTGCACGATGCCGCGCCCCGCGGTCATCCAGTTGATGGCGCCGGGCAGGATCTCCTGCACGCTGCCGAGGCTGTCGCGATGCATCATCGCGCCCTTGAAGAGATACGTGACCGTCGAGAGGCCGATGTGCGGATGCGGCCGCACGTCGTGCTCCGTGCCCGGCTGCTCGGTGGCCGGGCCGAAATGGTCGAAGAACACAAACGGGCCGACCGATCGGCGCTGCGCCGCGGGCAGCAGGCGCCGCACCTTGAAGCCACCGCCGAGGTCCTTGTCGTGCGGGTTGAGCAATTGGGTCTCGGGGTTGGTGTCGGCCATCGTGTTCTCCGTGGGGTTGCCGGTTATTCGCGCGATCTTGCCACTGTGCCGATGCGCTCGCCGAACGCGCGGGCGGTGTCGAAGTCGCCTTTCGGCATTTCGGCCGGGCTGGCGTCGGACGGCGACTGCGTCAGCAGGCCGCCGTAGCCGCCCACGTAGTTCATCGAGTCGCGCGTGGCGGCCTTGCTGTTGGCCGGCAGGATGCCCATGCTGACCCAGATGCCGCCGTGCTGCATCGCGAGCGTCCAGAGGTAGGTCATGGTGGTGACCTTGTCGCCGTTCATGGTCGCGCTGTTGGTGAAGCCGGCGAAGAGCTTGTCCTTCCAGCCCTGCGTGTACCAGACCTTCGACGACGCGTCGGCGAATTTCTTGAACTGCCAGCTCACGCCGCCCATGTAGGTTGGCGAGCCGAAGATGATCGCGTCGGCCGCGGCGAGCAGTTCCCAGCCGCCTTCGGGCAGGTTGCCGTCCGCGTCGATGGCGAGCAATTGGGCGTCAGCGCCATCGGCCACGGCTTGCGCCACGCGCTGGGTGTGGCCGTAGCCGGAATGGAAGACGACGACGATGTTTGCCATGGGATGTTTTCTCCAGTGACTGTGGGTTGTTCGGGGTGCTTTTGTTCGGGGTGCGTGCACAGGACACCGGGTACTCCCCTCCGCGAATGTCCCTCGCCTTCGGCTCCTCCTTTATTTCGCTGCGGGGCGCACCCGGTGCCCTGTGCACGAAGGGCGCTCTGCTCATGCCGGCAGTTCAACCGCCCTGCTGAACGATCACGCCGATGGGGTGCCTTGCGCAGCGAAATAAAGGAGGAGGCCGCAGGCCGGGGGACATTCGCGGAGCAAGGCACCCCGTCGGCGTGAGCGCACCCCGAAACGACACGAAGTGCGCGAAGCCTCCAGGAAGAGCTTACTTTCTATCGATGCTGAACCGACCAGCGCCGAAAGCAGCGATCGCAAGCAGGCCACCGGCAATCGCGATGTTCTTGTTGAAGTTGATCTGCTGCATCATTTTCATGGCGTCGGGCGCGGACCAGTACTTGTGGAAGAACAGCGCCGTGACCACAGAGAAGATCGCCATCACGATGGCGGTCCAGCGGGTCTTGAAGCCCAGCAGCAGCGCAATGCCGAGGCCCAGTTCGATGAGGATCGCGATGGCCGCCGCTACTTCGGGTAGCGGCAGGCTGGCCGAGGTGATGTAGCCGACCGTGCCGCCGAAGCCCATGAGCTTGCCGATGCCGGCGGGAATGAACAGGTAGGCGACCAGGATGCGGCCGATCAGAGCGAGCGTGTCTTGTGTGGAATTGGTGGTGGTTGCGGTTGCCATGGTTGAAAACTCCTCGGTTGTTGAAAAAGAAAAAAGAGAAAAGAAAAGAACCGGGCGCACCACGCGCCCGGCAAGGGGGATCAGGCGGCCAGGTCGAACACCAGCACTTCGGCGTCCTTGCCGGCGCCCAGCGTCAGTTGCGATTCGCCTTGCAGCATCGCGGCGTCGCCGCCGACGAGCTTCTGGCCGTTCACTTCGAGCTCGCCGCGCACCAGGTGCACATAGCTCTTGCGCTGCGGGTCGAGCGCCAGGCCGGCCTTTTCCTCGCCGTCGAGCAGGCCGGCGTACAGGCGGGCATCGGCATGCACCGTCACCGAGCCGTCGCTGCCGTCGGGCGAGGCCACGAGGCGCAGCTTGCCGCGCTTCTCGGCGTCGGTGAACTGCTTCTGTTCGTAGCCCGGCGCAATGCCGCGCACATTCGGCTCGATCCAGATCTGCAGGAAGTGCGTGGTCTCGTCGGCCTTGTGGTTGAACTCGCTGTGCATCACGCCGCGGCCCGCGCTCATGCGCTGCACGTCGCCCGGCGGAATGCTTTCCACGTTGCCCATGCTGTCCTTGTGCGCCAGTTCGCCCGAGAGCACGTAGCTGATGATCTCCATGTCCTTGTGGCCGTGGGTGCCGAAACCGGCGCCCGCCGCCACGCGGTCTTCGTTGATCACCCGCAGGTTGCCGAAACCCATGTAGGCAGGGTCGTAGTAACCGGCGAAGGAAAAGCTGTGGAACGAGCGCAGCCAGCCATGGTCGGCATAACCGCGTTCCTGAGATTTACGGACTTGCAACATCGTCGAACTCCTTTGGCCCTGCCCCGTTGGGGTGTGCGGGCCTTTTTCGTATGCCGCGCCGGATGCGCAGCGGATGTGAAGAACTTTAGGTCCGCACCCCATTCGGAAAGACGCCTCGGTTTGATGGCACCATTCAAATAATTTGATCAATGGAGCCCCTATGCCCAGCCCCCGAGACGTGCTGACCCCCGACGCCCTCGCCATGCTCCAGACCGTGGCCGGCACCGGCAGCTTTGCTGCCGCCGCCCGCTCGCTGAACCTCGTGCCGAGCGCGTTGAGCTACCGCGTGCGCCAGATCGAGGACGCGCTCGACGTGCTGCTGTTCGACCGCAGCGCCCGCCAGGCGCGGCTGACCGAGGCCGGCGCCGAACTGCTGCGCGAGGCCGACCGGCTGCTGGCCGAGATCGATGCGGTGGCCAACCGGGTGAAGCGCGTGGCCACGGGCTGGGAGCCGATGCTGACCATCGCGGTCGACAGCGTGATCGCGCGCGACCCGCTGCTCGACCTGGCCACCGCCTTCTTCGCCCTCGAGCCGCCGACGAGGCTCAAGCTGCGCGACGAGACGCTGCTGGGCACCATCGAGGCGCTGACCACCGGCGAGGCCGACCTGGCCATCGGCGCGGTGCTCGATGCGGCGAGCCTGACGTTCACCGCCACCGGCATCCGCAGCCGGCTGATCGGCGAGCTGCGTTTCGTCTACGCCGTGGCGCCGCAACATCCGCTGGCGCGCGTGTCCGAGCCGCTGAGCGACGCGGTGATGCGGCAGCACCGCGCGGTGGCCGCAGCCGATTCGGCGCGGCACGGCCCCAGCATGACGGTGAACCTCGTGAGCGGGCAGGACGTGCTCACCGTGCCGAGCATGCAGGCCAAGATCGCGGCGCAGCTGCACGGGCTGGGCGGCGGCTTCCTGCCGGAGCCGATGGCGCGGCCGTACATCGAGGCCGGGCACCTGGTCGAGCTGAAGACGGAGCGCAAGCCGCCACTTGGAACGATGCATTGCGCATGGCGCATGCGCAGCGCGGGCAAGCCGGGGAAGGCACTCGAATGGTGGCTGGCGCAGTTCGAGCATGAAGGCACGCGGCGCGCGTTGCTCGATCGGCATCGGGGCCGATAAGTATTGCCGAGGATCGCGCGGCTTCGCTAAGGGTGTGCCCTCAGGCGAAGCTCCTCTCGGACCGATGTAGAGTGCAGACACATCCAACCGCATTCCCACCCAGAAGAAAAGAGTCTGCAATGAGCACTCGCGCAACTGCCAAGCCCTCCGTCCGCCACCGAACCCCAGCCACCCCGCGCCATTACGCCGTCGTCGGCGCTGGCATTGCCGGGGTGGCCTGTGCGCGAACGCTGGTGCAAGCCGGCCACAAGGTCACGCTGTTCGAACGCGAGGCCACGGCCGGCGGACGCATGGCGAGCATCGACACCGCCTTCGGCCGCTTCGACAGCGGCGCGCAGTACTTCACCGTGCGCGACCCGCGCTTTGCGCTGGCGCTGGCAAGCACGCCCGGCCTGTGCAAGCGCTGGAGCGCCAACCTCGTGCGCGTGCTCGACGCCCACGGCCGCGTAGCCGAGGCGGCCCTGCCCTCGCTCGAGCCACACTGGGTGGCGCAGCCCGGCATGGATGCGCTGGTGGCCCATTGGGCCAAGCCGCTCGGCGACAGCCTCGTCGCCGGCACGCAGGTCACGCAGATCGAGCCCGATGCACTTGCCCCCCAGCGCTGGCAGCTGCGCACCACGGGCACCGACGACTCCCGGCACGTGTATTCGGGCTTCGACGCCGTGCTGCTCGCCGTGCCGCCTTCGCGCGCCCGCGCGCTGCTGGGCGACGGCAAGCTCTCGGCCACGCTCAGCCGCAAGATCGAACCCGTGCGCATCGCGCCCTGCTGGACGCTGATGATTGCCTACCCCCAGGCCAACCAGCCCACCATGTCGCACCTCGGCCCGCAGTGGAATGCGGCGCGCAGCACCCACCACCGCGTGGCATGGCTGGCGCGCGAATCCTCCAAACCCGGCCGCGAGCCCGTCGAACGCTGGACGCTGCAGGCCAGCGCCGCGTGGTCGCAGGAACACGTGCGCGACACGCCCACGCGCGTCGAGGCTAAGCTGCTGCGCGCCTTCGCCGAGATCACCGGCGTCCATGCCACCCCCGCGCACGCCCAGGCGCTGTGCTGGAGCGAAGCGCAGACGCAGGTGCCGATGGGCACCACCCACCTCTGGGACGCCAAGGCACGCATCGGCGTGGCTGGCGACTGGTGCACCGGCCACCGCGTGGAAGACGCGTTCCTCTCCGGCCTGTCGCTCGCACTCGAAGTCATCTGACCGGGAGATGATGAGGGAGACCGGCCGCTTCGCGCCCTCGCCCACCGGCCCGCTGCATGCGGGCTCTCTGGTGGCAGCGCTGGCAAGCTGGCTCGACGTGCGCGCCCGCGGTCCGCAGGCGCGCTGGCTGGTCCGTATCGAAGACGCCGATACCGAGCGCTGCCTGCCCGGCATGGGCGAGCACATCCTCCAGCAGTTGGCCGATTGCAGCCTTCTGCCCGACGAAGCCCCCGTGTGGCAGACCCAGCGCACCGCGCGCTACGAAGCCGCACTGGCCAGGCTGCAGGCCTGCGACCTGGCCTACCCCTGCGGCTGCTCGCGCAAGGACATCAACCAGGCGCTCGCGCGCCTCGGCCTGCGGCACGAGCGCCACGGCGAGCGGGTCTATCCCGGCACCTGCCGCAACGGACTGCACGGCAAGCCGGCGCGCGCCTGGCGCTTCGCCACCGCGAAGTTCGAAGCCGACCGGCCGCCCACGCCGGGCGTGCCCTGGGAGGAAGAAGACGCCGACGCCCCGGATGCCGGCAGCGAACTCTGCTGGACCGACCGCCGCCTCGGCCGCCAGTGCCAGAACGTGAGCCGCGAAGTCGGCGACTTCGTGCTGCGCCGCGCCGATGGCCCGTGGGCCTATCAGCTCGCCGTGGTGGTCGACGATGCCGAACAGGGCGTGACCGACGTGGTCCGCGGCGAGGACCTCACCGACAACACGGCGCGCCAGATCCTGCTGCAGCGCGCGCTCGGTTTTCCCACACCCAGCTACCTGCACACACCGCTGGTGCGCGGCGCCGATGGCGACAAGTTGTCGAAGCAGAACGGCGCCACCTCGATCGACACGGGCACGCCCGAAGCTGCCTTGGCCGCACTGGACAGCGCCGCGCGCGTGCTCGGCCTGCGACCCGCCACGGCCACCGGCTGTGCGGACGCCCTGGCCGGCTGGGTGCCCGAATGGCGCGCTCTCTACAATTCGCAGCCGTAATGAATTCTCCCGACACCGTGTCCAACGACCTCCCGCGCAGCGACGATGCGCCCTCTTCCGAAGGCAGAGACGATGACGCGGCCAAGCCGCACCCGCTGCATCGCCGCCTCAAGAGCTTCGTGAAGCGCGCCGGCCGCACCACCGACGGCCAGGCACGCGCCTTTTCCGAACTGGGACCGCTGTTCCTGCTGCCCTACAAGCCCGAACCGCTCGACCTGACTGCCGCCTTCGGCGGCCGCGCCGGCCCTACGGTGCTGGAGATCGGCTTCGGCATGGGCGAGGCCACTGCGCACATCGCCACCGTGCTGCCCGAGACCAACTTCCTCTGCTGCGAAGTGCACGAGCCCGGCGTGGGCGCGCTGCTCAAGCGCATCGGCGAGCAGTCGCTGTCGAATATCCGCATCTGCGCCCACGACGCGGTCGACGTGCTCGACCACATGCTGCAGCCCGGCACCCTGGCCGGCGTGCACGTGTTCTTCCCCGACCCGTGGCACAAGAAGCGCCACAACAAGCGCCGCCTGATCCAGCCCGAGTTCGTGACCAAGCTCGCGCGGCACCTGCGCCCTGGCGGCTACATCCATTGCGCCACCGACTGGCAGCCCTATGCCGAGCAGATGCTCGAAGTGCTGTCGGCCGAGCCGCTGCTGCGCAACACGGCCGAAGGCTACGCACCCAAGCCCGGCTACCGCCCTCTCACCAAGTTCGAGAACCGCGGCATCAAGCTGGGGCATGGCGTGTGGGACCTGGTGTTCGAGCGGGTCGCATCGACCTGAGCACGCGCCGTCAGCGGGCTTGAGCGCCCCGGTGCGGCATGGCACGATCCCGCGGATGACCAGCAAACCCGAAGCGGCGCAGCATCTGCGCGACCTCGCACGGCTGCGCCGCGTTCGCGACCGCATCGACCGGGAATACGCACAGCCGCTGGACGTCGAGGCGCTCGCCTATGGCGTGCACATGTCGGCCGGACACCTCAGCCGCCAGTTCCGGCTCGCCTACGGCGAGTCGCCCTATTCCTATCTGATGACCCGGCGCATCGAACGCGCGATGGCACTGCTGCGCCGCGGCGACCTCAACGTCACCGAGGTCTGCTTCGAGGTCGGCTGCTCGTCGCTGGGCACCTTCAGCACGCGCTTCGCCGAACTGGTCGGCGTGCCGCCCAGCACCTACCGGCGCCAAGCCGCGCATGCGGCCGCGGGAATGCCGGCGTGCGTGGCGAAACAGGTCACCAGACCGATCAGGAATCGAGAAGCGCCACTCGAAGGTCCGAATCTAGACTGGCCGGCCTGACAACACCTGGACCTGACCGAGCACCATGAACATCACCATTCACGCGAGTTTTCTCCCCCACAACGACCCCGAGGCTTCCCTGGCCTTCTACCGCGACCTCCTCGGCTTCGAGGTCCGCAACGACGTCGGATATGGCGGCATGCGCTGGATCACGGTCGGCCCCGCCGGCCAGCCCGGCACGTCCATCGTGCTGGCACCCCCGGCCGCCTACCCCGGCATCACCGACGACGAGCGCCGCACCATCGCCGAGATGATGGCCAAGGGCACCTACGCCGCCATCCTGCTGGCCACCCCCGATCTCGAGGGCACCTTCGCACGGCTGCAGGCCAGCGACACCGAGATCGTCCAGGAGCCGACCGACCAACCGTACGGCGTTCGCGACTGCGCCGTCCGCGATCCTGCAGGCAGCCTGATCCGCATCCAGCAGCTGCCCTGAGCCGGCCCCTCGCGACCAGGAGGCCGAGCTAACCCGCCTTCCCCCTTGGCCCCGAAATTGCTACACTTTTTTACTAATGTGAAAGAAGGTGTCCAATGAACGGATCACGCAGAGAGTGGTTGGGCAAGGCATGGGGCGCGGTGATGCTAGGCAGCAGCATCGGCATTGCCCACCCCGCCATGGTGCAGTCCGCGCGCGCGGCGGCCGGCGCACCGCGTGTCGTACTGCTCGGGCAATCGGTGCCGCTCACGGGCAGTGCCAACGAGATCGGCACCGCCTTCGCCGCCGGCAGCCGCCTCGCGGTGAGCGACTTCAACGAACGCAACGCCGCCAGCGGCCTGCAGCTGAAGCTGCTGCAGCTCGACGACGGCTACGACGCGGCCCGCGCCGCCGTCAACGCGCGCACCCTGCTCACCACCCAGAAGGCCGACATGCTCTTCGGCTTCGTCGGCACGGCCAGCAGCGAGGCCGGCGCCAACGTTGCGACGCAGCAGGGCAGCCTGCTGTTCGCGCCCTTCGCGGCCTCCGACACGCTGCGCGGCGCCGACCATCCCAACGTGTTCCACGTGCGGCCCGGCATGATCGACGAGGCCCTGAAGATCGTGAAGCAGTGCGCCACCGTGGGGCAGACCCGCGTGGCGCTGGTGGGCGACGACGACGCGATGGGCCGCGCCGGCCTCGCGGCCGTCGAGCAGGCCATCAGCGAACTCAAGCTCACGCCGCTGGTCGCAACCGCGCTGGTGCCGCCGACCGGCGACAAGCTCGACGCAGCCTTGAAGACGGTGCAGCAGCAGTCGCCCCAGGCCATTGTGCTGGTGTCGCTCTCGGGCACCACGGCCAACGCCATCCGCAAGCTGCGCAAGAGCGGCTATGCGGGCAACTTCATGGCCTTCTCCATCGTCGGCATCGACCCGCTCTACGCCACGCTCGGCAAGGACATCGGCGGCATCGTGATCTCCCAGGTGGTGCCCTCGCCGCGGCCATCGGCCATTCCCATCGTCAAGGAATACCTTGCGGCCGTCGACAACTCCGACCAGACCGCGTCGTACGAAGGCCTCGAAGGCTTCATCGCGGCCAAGGCGGCCGGCGAGGCCGTGCGCCGCGCGGGCCGCGGCTTCAACACGGCGAGCCTGCTGCGTGTGATGTCCGGCATGACCGACTACGACGTAGGCGGCTTCCGCATCAACCTGCGCCCGGGCCTGCGCGACAGCGTGCGCAGCATCGACCTCATCAGCATCTCCGCCGACGGCCGCGTATTGCGCTGACGCCGGCGCGCGGGCTCAACCCGTGCTCACCAGCGCCTGCAGCGCATCGATCGACCGCAGCTCGATGCGCCCGTAGCCCAGTGCGACGACGCCCTCGCCTGCCAGCGCATTGAGCTCCTTCGACAGCGTCTGCCGCGTCACGCCCAGCATCATGGCAAGCGCCTCCTGCGGCAGCTGCAGTTGGTGCCGCAGGTGCACCGATTGCGTGGCATCGCCGCGCGCCAGCACCAGCAGCCGGTGCGCCACGCGGGCGCGAAGGCTGCGCAGCATGGCATCTTCCGTCAGGCCGTAGAGCATGCGCACGCGCGCCGCCAGCATCGCGGCGATGGCGTTGGAGAAGACCACGTCGCGCATCAGCTGCACAAAGGCCGCGGGCGGCACCGCGAGCAGGTCGAGCGCCTCCAGCGCGGTGGCGTCGTGCGTGCGCGGCGAGCCGTCGATCAGCGTGATCTCGCCGAACCAGTTGCCGGGCTCCAGCACGGCGAGGATGGCCTCGCGCCCGTCCTGCCGCAGGGACGAGATCTTGATGGTGCCCGCCACCAACCCATAGAAGCCGCCGCCGGCCGCGTGAATGGGATCGCCCTGGCGAAACACCATCGCGCCGCGCCGTGCATGGATGAGCTCGGCCGCGCCGAGCAGCGCCTCCCGCTGCGCGCGCGGAATGCTGGTGAACCATGGATTGCCCTCGAGGGCGCCGCGATGCGCGGCGGAGAGGCGGGGTTTGGACGAAGCGGCCATGCGGGCGGGGGTTTACCAGAACCCTGCATTGTCAAATTCTTGACAGTTCCAGGTCAAGCGCAGGCATACAGTGACCGGCACCCACAAGAACGGAGACCTCACGATGAGCAACGCACGCGCAAGTTTCAGGAGCATGCAGGAAAGCACGCGCGAAGACTGGCAACTGATCGGCGGCGAGTTCATGCAGTTCGCGGGCGGCCTGCCCGCACGCGTGATCAAGCACCTGCAGATCCTCGAAGGCGACTACGGCGGCTTTCCGGTCGACCGCTACACGCACTCGCTGCAGACCGCCACCCGCGCACTGCGCGATGGCCGCGACGAGGAGTACGTGGTGTGCGCGCTGCTGCACGACATCGGCGACACGCTCGGCAGCTTCAACCACCCCGACATCGCCGCCGCCATCCTCAAGCCCTTCGTGAGCGAAGCCAACCACTGGATGGTGCAGCACCACGGCATCTTCCAGGGCCACTACTTCTTCCATCACATCGGGCTGGACCGCGACATGCGCGACAACTTCAAGGACCATCCGCACTACGAGCGCACGGCCGAGTTCTGCGCGCTCTACGACAACCCCGCTTTCGACCCCAAGGCCGAGACCCTGCCGATCGGGGAATTCGAACCCATGCTGCGCCGCCTGATGGCACAGCCGAAGCAAAGCATCTACAAGGCGGCCTTGCAAGAGCCGGCTGCGGCCTGATGCCGAACTCCATAACCACCAAAGGACACCACGCCATGAACGCCACCACCCAACCCGAAATCCAGAAGCTCGTCTCCGCCGAGGAGTGGCAACTGCGCGTCGACCTTGCCGCCTGCTATCGCCTCGTGGCGCTGTACGGCTGGAGCGACCTGGTGTTCACGCACATCAGCGCACGCATCCCCGGCCCGGAGCACCACTTCCTGATCAACCCCTACGGCCTGATGTTCGACGAGATCACCGCGTCGAGCCTGGTGAAGGTCGACCAGCAGTGCAACAAGATCATCGACTCGCCCTACCCTGTGAACCCGGCCGGCTTCGTGATCCACAGCGCCGTGCATGCCGCGCGCGAAGACATCCAGTGCGTGCTGCACACCCACACCAAGGCCGGCATTGCCGTCAGCGCGCAGAAAAACGGCGTGCTGCCCATCAGCCAGCAGTCGACCTTCGTGCTGGCCTCGCTGGCCTACCACGACTACGAAGGCGTGGCCTTCCGCGACGACGAGAAGCCGCGCCTGCAGGCCGACATGGGGAGCGCCAACTTCCTCATGCTGCGCAACCACGGCCTGCTCACCTGCGGCAAGACCATCGCCGACGCCTTCCTCTCGATGTACACCTTCGAGAACACCTGCCAGATCCAGATTGCGGCGCAGTCGGGCGGCAGTGAACTCACGCAGGTGAACCCCAAGATCGTCGAGGGCGTGGGCCAGGCAATGAAGGTGCAGACCGGCGGCATGGGCGGCCAGTTCGTCTGGCCTTCGCTGATCCGCAAGCTCGACCGCATCGACGACAGCTACAAACAATAAGACACGCGCCGCCCGCTGTTTTCGCGGCCGACGGCGCCTGCGCGATGATCGGGCGATGGAACTCCGGCAACTGCGCTACTTCGTCAAGGTCTGCGAGCTTCGCAGCATGGGCCGCGCGGCCGTGGAGTTGGGGGTGGTCACCTCGGCGCTGAGCCAGCAGATCAGCCGGCTCGAAAGCGAACTCTCGACGCGGCTGCTGCGCCGCCATTCGACCGGCGTCATGCCCACCGACGCGGGCCTGGCCTTCCTGCACCAGGCGCAGCTCACGTTGCGCCACGCCGACGACGCCGTGCGCGCCGCCCAGCAGGCGCGCCTGTCGGGCCATGTGAGCGTGGGCCTGGCTCCCACCACCGCCACCGTGCTGGGTGTGCCGCTGATGCAGGCCATGCAGGCGCGTTACCCCGAAGTGCGCCTGCACATGGTCGAGGCGCTGTCAGGTCACCTCACGACGATGCTGCACGCGCGCCAGCTCGACCTGGCCGTGCTGTTCCAGACCGACACGCCGCGGCGCTGGAGCGTGGCGCCGCTGCTGGCCGAAAAGCTCTTCGTGATCGCCTCGCCCACGCTGTCACCGCGCCCCACCGGTGCGAAGGTGCGGCTGTCGCAGCTGGCCGAAGTGCCGCTGATCCTGCCCAGCGGCAGCCACGGCCTGCGAGCCACGCTGATGGCCGCCTTTGCGCGGGCACGCGTGGCGCCGCGCATCGTGGCCGAGGTCGATGGCCTGGCATTGCTGATGGACGCGGTGCGCGCCGGCCACGGTGCGACCATCCAGCCCGGCGCCGCCACGGCGCGGCACGACCGCGACGACCTCGTGCTCACGCAGATTTCCGACGCGCACGTGGGCCGGCGCAACCTGCTCGTGAGCCTGTCGGACGACGAGCTCTCGCCCGCCGCGCTGGCCGCGCGCGTGGTGGTGGCCGAGACCGCGCGCACGCTGGTGCGCGAAGGCCGCTGGGCCGGCGCAAGTCTTCTCGATCACTGAACACCTGTTGCTTCTTTTGGCCTTTCGCGTGAAGGCTTCACTCCCTAAAGTCTCCTGCATTCCAAGGAGACCCACGAGTGATAGACGTACTGGTTGTCGGTGGCGGCAATGCCGCGCTGTGCGCCGCGCTGATGGCGCGCGAGGCCGGCGCTTCGGTGCTGCTGCTGGAGGCTTCGCCCAAAGAATGGCGTGGCGGCAATTCGCAGCACACCCGCAACCTGCGCTGCATGCACGACGCGCCGCAGGATGTGCTGGTCGATGCCTACCCTGAAGAGGAGTACTGGCACGACCTGCTGAAAGTGACGGGAGGCCTCACCGACGAGCACCTCGCGCGGCTGGTGATCCGCGCCTCGTCGAACTGCCGCGACTGGATGCGCAGCCACGGCGTGCACTTCCAGCCGCCGCTGTCGGGCGCGCTGCACGTGGCGCGCACCAATGCCTTCTTCATGGGCGGCGGCAAGGCGCTCGTCAACGCCTACTACCGCAGCGCCGAAAGGCTGGGCGTGCAGATCCGCTACGACTCGCCCGTGGCCTCGGTCGAACTCGACGGCGACCGCTTCGTTGCCGTGCACACCGAAGCCGGCGGGCGCATCGCGGCAAAAAGCTGCGTGCTGGCCTCGGGCGGTTTCGAGTCGAACCGCGAGTGGCTGCGCGAAGCGTGGGGCCGAAACGAACGCGGCGAATGGCCGGCCGACAACTTCCTGATCCGCGGCACGCGCTTCAACCAGGGCGTGCTGCTCAAGCACATGATCGATGCGGGCGCCGACAGCATCGGCGATCCGTCGCAGGGCCACATGGTGGCCATCGACGCGCGCGCACCGCTGTACGACGGCGGCATCTGCACGCGCATCGACTGCGTGTCGCTCGGCGTGGTAGTCAACCGCGACGCGCAGCGCTTCTACGACGAGGGCGAAGACTTCTGGCCCAAGCGCTACGCGATCTGGGGCCGGCTCGTGGCCCAGCAGCCGGGGCAGATCGCCTGGTCGGTCATCGATCAGCAAGCGGTCGGGCGCTTCATGCCGCCGGTGTTCCCCGGCACGCAAGCCAACACGCTCGGCGAACTCGCGCAGAAGATCGGCCTGGACGAAGCCACCTTCGTGCGCACCGTGCAGGACTACAACGCCGCCTGCCGCGTCGGCCGCTTCGACCACACGGCGCTGGACGACTGCCACACCGAAGGCCTCGCGCCCGCCAAGACGCACTGGGCGCGGCCGATCGACACCGCGCCCTTCTACGGCTACCCCCTGCGCCCCGGCATCACCTTCACGTATCTCGGCCTGAAGGTGGACGAGACCGCCGCCGTGCGCTTCGGCGGCCGGCCGAGCCCCAACCTCTTCGTGGCCGGCGAAATGATGGCCGGCAACGTGCTGGGCAAGGGCTACACGGCCGGCGTGGGCATGAGCATCGGCACGGCCTTCGGGCGCATCGCCGGCACGCAAGCGGCGAACGCAGCAAAGAACGTCTCAAAGCAATCTCCGGAGGCCGCCCTTGCAGCAGCTCACTGACCTCGTCGCGCGCGCCCGTGCCGATGCCGACGGCATCGGCGGCAATCCCACGTCGCGCGTGATCCCGATCCAGCCCGCCCTGCCGCTGACCGCGCCTGAAGGCGAAGTCGCACGCATCCTGCAGATCTGCAACGCCTGCCGCTACTGCGAAGGCTTCTGTGCCGTGTTCCCCGCGATGACGCGACGGCTCGAATTCGGCAAGGCCGATACGCATTACCTCGCAAACCTCTGCCACAACTGCGGTTCGTGCCTGCATGCCTGCCAGTACGCACCGCCGCACGAGTTCGCGGTGAACGTGCCACAAGCGATGGCGCAAGTGCGCCTGCAGACCTACCACGACTACGCATGGCCGCCCGTGATGGGCGCGCTCTACAAAAAGGCCGGGCTCACCGTCGCGCTCGCACTGGCGGGCGGGCTCGCGCTGTTCCTCGTGCTGGCCGTGACGATGTCGGGCGCGCTGCTGCACGAACCGCTTGCGGGCAACTTCTACGCGATCTTTCCGCACAACTTCCTCGCCCTGGTGTTCGGCGCGGTGTTCCTGTTCGTGATGTTCGCGCTGGCGATGGGCACGCGCCGCTTCTGGCGCGAGGTGTCGCCCGCGAACGATCCAGGCAACGCCCCCGACCTGCCGGGCGTGCGCCGCGCGGCCGGCGCCGAAGCCGCGCACGACGCGCTGCGCCTGAAGTACCTCGACGGCGGCCACGGGGAGGGATGCAACAACGACGACGACCGCTTCACCCTCTGGCGTCGGCGCTTCCATCACTTCACCTTCTACGGCTTCATGCTGTGCTTCGCCTCGACCTGCGTGGCGACGCTCTATCACTACCTGTTCGACCTGCACGCGCCCTACGCGCTCACGAGCCTGCCGGTGCTGCTGGGCGCTGCAGGCGGCATCGGCCTCGCGATCGGTCCCGTCGGTCTGCTCTGGCTGAACCTGCGTCGCCACGCCGCGCACGGCGACGCGGCGCAGCGGCCGATGGACCGCGGCTTCATCGCGCTGCTGCTGCTCACCAGCCTCACCGGCCTGGCGCTGCTGGCCTGGCGCGACACCCGCTTCATGGCGCTGCTGCTCGCGGTGCACCTGGGCGTGGTGATGGCGCTCTTTCTCACGCTGCCCTACGGCAAGTTCGCGCACGGCATCTTCCGCTGCGCGGCGCTGCTGAAGTTCGCCATCGAGAAGCGCCTGCCGAGCCGGCTGCGGCTGGGCGCGGACTGAATGCGCGAGACCCTTCACCTCCACAACAACACCGAGACCTCAAGACCATGAACCGACACACCTTCCTTCGCACCACCATCGCCGCACTGATGCTCGCCAGCGGCGCGGCATCCGCCGCCGAATGGCCGACGAAACCCATCACGCTCGTCGTCCCCTTCGTGGCCGGCGGCACCACCGACATCGTCGCGCGCACCATCGGCCAGAAGCTCTCCGAATCGCTCAAACAGCCGGTGATCGTCGACAACCGCGGCGGGGCAGGCGGCACCGTGGGCGCGACCATCGCGTCGAAGGCGCCGGCCGATGGCTACACCCTGTTCCTCGCCACCATCGCACACGCGATCGCGCCGGGCCTCTACAAGAAGCTCGCCTATGACTTCCAGCGCGACTTCGATCCCGTCGCGCTCGCGGCTTCCACGCCCAACGTGCTGATCGTCAACGAGAAGGTGCCTGCACGGACGGTGGCCGAACTCGTCGCGTACATCAAGGCCAACCCCGGCAAGGTCAACTTCGGCTCGGCCGGCAACGGCAGCACCGAGCACATCTCGGGCGAACTGTTCCGCTCGATGACGAAGACCGACATCGTGCACGTGCCCTACAAGGGCGGCGCGCCGATGATGGCCGACCTGATGGGCGGGCAGATCCAGATGGCCATCGAGACCAGCCCCTCGGCCTCGCCGCACATCAAGGCCGGCAAGGTGCATGCGCTGGCCGTGACCACGAAGGCGCGCTCGCCCGCCTATCCTGGTGTGCCGACGCTCGACGAAGCCGGCCTCAAGGGCTACGACATGACGACATGGTTCGCGCTCATGGCGCCGCACGGCACGCCGCCCGAGATCGTGCAGCGCCTGAACACCGAACTCGCCCGCGCGGTACAACAGCCCGATGTGATCAAACGTTTCGAGGAACAGGGTGTAACGGCCGGGAACATGAAACCCACGGAACTGGCCAACTTCATCGGCACCGAGACGACCAAGTGGGTCAAAGTGGCGAAGGAAGCCGGCGCCACCGCCGAATAAGCGGGCCGGCTCGGACAAGCCCCTACGGCCAGGGCGGAAACCCGCTGGCCGGGGCCGGCGTGCATTGTCTGCAGAATAGAGGTCCATGCACGTTCGAAAAGCCGCGGTTCCCGCCCTCGTCCTCCTCCTTTCCGCACTCTCCTTCCCCGCCCTGCTTCCTCCCGCCACCGCGGCGTCCGTTTCCAAGGACCTTCACCCCTCCCGCTCGCCCGACGCCGCCGAGGCCCGCATCGAATCGCTCATCGCCCGCATGACGGTGCAGGAGAAGGCCGGCCAGCTGAGCCTCTACGGCCCGGCCGATATCGACACCCCCAACAACCCGCAGGCCGGCTCGCGCAACGTGCAGCAGGAAACCGCCGACGTGCGCGCCGGCCGCCTCACCGGCCTGTTCAACAACGCGGGCCTCGAAGGCAAGCGGCGGCTGCAGCAGATGGCGGTGAACGAGTCGCGCCTGGGCATTCCGCTGATCTTCGGTGCGGACGTGATCCATGGCTTTCGCACCATGTTCCCGATGCCGCTGGCCGAGGCGTCGAGCTGGGAGCCCGCGCTCGCCGAGCGCACCGCGCGCGCCGCGGCGATCGAAGCCACGGCCGACGGCTTCCGCTGGACCTTCGCGCCGATGGTCGACGTCGCGCGCGACGCGCGCTGGGGCCGCGGCCTCGAAGGCGCGGGCGAAGACGCGTACCTCTCCAGGCAGTTCGCCGCCGCGCGCGTGCGCGGCTTCCAGGGCCCCGACCTCTCGCGGCCCGACGCCATGCTGGCCACGCCCAAGCACTTCGCGGCCTATGGCGCGGCCGAGGGCGG
Organism: Variovorax sp. Varisp85; assembly: GCF_047304045.1. Taxonomy (NCBI): domain Bacteria; kingdom Pseudomonadati; phylum Pseudomonadota; class Betaproteobacteria; order Burkholderiales; family Comamonadaceae; genus Variovorax; species Variovorax sp. Varisp85. The sequence goes on along the minus strand of NZ_JBGLYN010000056.1, from coordinate 12,887 downwards.
ACTCGACTACAGCGTGAGCGACATCTCCGAGCGCACGCTGCGCGAGGTGTACCTGCCGCCCTTCCGCGCGGCACTGGACGCGGGCGCGCTGTCGATCATGAGCGCCTTCAACGAGATCGGCGGCGTGCCCTCCACCGCCAATCCCGCGCTGCTCACGGGCGTGCTGCGCGACGAGTGGAAGTTCAAGGGCTTCGTGGTGTCCGACTACACGGCCGACGAGGAACTGGTGGAGCACGGCTACGCCGCCAACCCGCGCGAAGCGGCCAGGCAGGCCTTCATGGCCGGCACCGACGTGAGCATGCAGAGCGGCCTGTACGCGCGCTACCTGCCCGACCTGGTAGCGTCGGGCGAAGTGCCGATGGCGCGGCTCGACGACGCGGTGCGACGCGTGCTGCGCGTAAAGCAGAAGCTCGGCCTGTTCGACGACCCCATGCGCGGCCTCGACGGCCCGCCTGCCGCGCAACGCACAGAGAACCCCGAGTTCATCGCGCTGGCCCGCGAGAGCGCGCGCCGCTCCATCGTGATGCTGAAGAACGAGCGCGCGCTGCTGCCGCTGTCCAAGGCCGGCACGAAGATCGCGCTGATCGGCCCCTTCGCCGAGGGCACTGTCGACCTGATGGGCGCCTGGAGCCTGTCCCCGGGCCAGTCGGCGCCGGTGGGCGTCGACCAGGGCCTGCACGCGGCACTGGGGGCCGATTCGTCGGTGAACGTCGTGCGCGGCTCGGGCATCGAGTCGGCGTTGCCCGGTGGCATCGACGCCGCGGTGGCCGCCGCGCGCGATGCGGACGTGGTGCTGCTGGCCATCGGCGAGAGCCAGAAGATGTCGGGCGAGGCGCGCTCGCGCACCGACATCGGCCTGCCGCAGGCGCAGCAGGACCTGGCCGAAGCCGTGGCCGCCACCGGCAAGCCGGTGGTCGTGCTGCTGAGCAACGGCCGCGCGATGGCGCTCAAGGGTGCGGTGCGCGACGCGCGCGCCATCCTCGTCACGTGGTTCCTGGGCGTGCAGACCGGCAACGCCATCGCCGACGTGGTGTTCGGCGACTTCAATCCGTCGGGCCGCCTGCCCGTGAGCTTTCCGCAGACGGCAGGACAGGTGCCCTACTACTACGGCCACAAGCGCACCGGCCGCCCCTCGCCCGAGAACGCACCGGGCACGGCCTTCAGGACCCGCTACCTGGACGCGACCAACGAGGCGCTCTACCCCTTCGGCTTCGGCATCGGCTATGCACCGGTGCACTACGACGGCGTGGAGCTGAGTTCGGAGCGCCTGCCGCTGTCGGGCACGCTGCGCGTGCGCGCCACCGTCAGCAACACCGGCCAGCGCGAGGCCGAGGAAGTGGTGCAGCTCTACATCGCCCAGCGCGCCGCCAGCGTGACCCGGCCCGTGCGCGAGCTCAAGGAATTCCGCAAGGTCGACATTGCGCCCGGCGCATCGACGGTCGTCGAGTTCGCGCTCACGGCCAACGACCTGGCGTTCGTCGGCCGCGACATGAAGCCGGCCGTGGAGCCCGGCGATTTCGATCTCTGGGTGGGGCCTTCGGCTGCGGGCGGCATTCGCAAGCAGTTCGCTCTCACGCGGGAATGAAGCCGTCGACGCCCGTCAGGGGTGGTGTGTCGTGCGGCAGTTTCAGTCGAGCCCGTGGAACACGCTGTCGTCCGGCCCGATGTGCGAGGGCGGCGTCCAGGCGGCGTCGCGCATCGAGCGGCTCACGAGCTTTTCCACGCCCAGCAGCGTGGCGAAGATCGCCATGCGCACGGGAATGCCGTTGTCGGTCTGGCGGAAGATGGCCAGGCGCGGGTCGTTGTTCAGGTCGACGCTGAGGTCGTGCGAGCCCGGGCGGCCGTCGCGCGGCAGCGGGTGCATCACGACCACCTCGGGCCTGCAGGCCGATTCGACGAGTGCGCGGTTGATCTCGAAGGCGTTGTCGAAGCCCTCCAGCACTTCGTCGTGCGCGAAGCGCTCTTTCTGGATGCGCGTGGCGTAGATGATGTCGGCGCCGGCCAGCGCCTGCGCCGGCGCGGCCGCGGTCTCGACCACGTGGCCGTTGCGGCTCACGGCGTCCACGATTTCCGCCGGCATGGCGAGCGAGGGCGGCGAGATGAGCGTGAACTTCAGCCCCTTGTACAGCGCGAGCAGCTTGATGAGCGAGTGCACGGTGCGCCCGTATTTCAGGTCGCCGACCATGGCGATGTGCGCACCGTCCACCAGCTTCCCCAGGCGCGAGAACTCGCGCTGGATGGTGTACAGGTCTAGCAGTGCCTGGCTCGGATGCTCGCCCGGTCCGTCGCCACCGTTGATGACCGGCACGTTGGTGGCGCGCGCGAATTCGGCGACCGAGCCCTGCTCCGGATGCCGCACCACGATGGCGTCGACATAGCCGCTGATCACTCGGCTGGTGTCGTAGATCGATTCGCCCTTGGCCATCGACGAGAAGGTGAAGCCGGTGGTGTCGCACACCGAGCCGCCCAGCCGGCAAAACGCCGCGCCGAAGCTCACACGCGTGCGCGTGCTGGCCTCGAAGAAAAGATTGGCCAGCACGGCGCCTTCGAGCACGCGGCTGACCTTGCGCCGCCGCGCGATGGGCTGCATGACGTCGGCCAGCTGGAACAGTTCGTCGATGGCGTCGCGGTTGAACTGGTTGACAGAGAGCAGGTGGTGCGAGCCTTCAATGGCAAGCGACCTTCGCAAGGCGCTTTCATATGCGCTTTGCGTATATTCTGCGCGACGCCCATCCGAAGCCAGGATTTCGCTCACGAAGCGCCGGGCCACTTCGGGCATGGCCCGGAATTCATTGGACTCGTCGGGTAGCAGCCAGGCGTCGAGCGCCCGTCTGCGGCTGCCGATGCGCTCTGCGAAAGCATCGCGCGTCATGTTGAGTTGACGCATCGCGTCGCGGAGGAGCACCTGTTGCGGCATGTTCATGGGCCACAAGCATATACTCAATGCGTATATTTTCAAAGCCCAAAGAAGCGCCTGCCGTTTGGGCTACCTCCGGGTCTTCCTCGCGGGCTTCTTCGCCACCTGGCGCTGCGAGCGCTGCCGCAGCGTCGAACCCGAACCGCGCGGCGGGTTCGCCGGCGCCACGTCGTGCTGGCTCGCCCTCGAAGTGAAATCGCATGTCTTCACCGCCAGCTCGACGATGCGCGCCAGCGCGGGACTGGCGTTGTCGCGCCGGTAGACCGCGCTGTAGACCAGCGGCGGCGGCATCGGGTCGCTCCTGACCACGCGCAGCAGGCCACTCCTGATGTCCGGGCGCACGTAGTCGAGCGCCTGCTGGCTGATGCCGAAGCCGCTGATCGTCAGTTCGCGCAAGACAGTCGTGCTGTTCGTCAGCAGCACCTTGCCGAAGCGGAAGCCATGCTCTGCGCGCCAGGCCTCGTAGAACCTGTTCTTCGAGGCACCGGCTGGCTGCTCGATCACCGGATAGTCGGCGAATTCATGCGGCTTCAGCGCCCGCTGTGGAATGCCCAGCCTCGGGCTCGCGATCCAGGCCTGGTCGACCTGCCCCACCTTGACCGACTCGAAGGCCTGTCCCCAGAAGGTGCCGGGCATGATGGACAGGTCGAGCTTGTTGGCCTCCAGCCGCTCGAAGAGCGTCAGTCCCGCATCGACCACCGGCTCGAGCGTCACCTCGGGATGCAGCTTCTGCAGCAGCTGAATCAGCCGCGTGAGCCAGGTCATCGCGATCAGCTCCGTCACGCCCACCCGGAAGGTGCCGCGCAGTGTCTTGTCGAGGCTGATGTCGTGCTCGATGCGTTGCCACAGGCGCAGGGCCTCTTCCGCGAGCGGCAGCAGTTCGCGGCCGGAGTGAGCCAATTCCAGGCCGTGCGAGGTGCGATGCAGCAAGGGGCCGCCAAGCGAATCCTCGAGTTCCGCCAGGCGCTTCGAGATGGCCGACTGCGTGGTGTGCAGCTTCACCGCCGCGGCACTGAAGCTCTGGAGCTTGGCGCTGAAGAGAAAAGCCTCCAGCTGCTTGAAGGTGAAGTTCATGCCAGCGGAATGTACGCCTACGGTCAGCCAGGAAAAAAAGGAATACCGCGACGGTCCGATTTCTCGTTTGTCCCGCGGCGAGCGGACTTTGATACTGCGCGCATGCTTCACATCGCACCACGCCTGAATCGCATCAAGCCTTCCCCCAGCTCCATGGCCGGCCAGAGGGCGCGCGAGCTGCGCGCGATGGGCCGGGACATCCTCGGCCTCACGGCGGGCGAGCCCGACTTCGAGACGCCCGGCCACGTCAAGGACGCCGCCATCCGCGCCATGTCGGACGGCCAGACGCGCTACACCGACGTGGGCGGCACGCCGGCGCTGAAGGAAGCCATCGCGGGCAAGTTCCTGACCGAGAACGGGCTGGCCTACACGCCGGGCGAGATCATCGTCGGCACCGGCGCCAAGCAGGTGATCTTCAACGCGCTCATGTGCACGGTCGCGGCGGGCGACGAAGTCATCGTGCCGGCGCCCTACTGGGTGTCCTACCCCGACATCGCCCTGCTGGCCGGCGGAGTTCCGGTCTTCGTCGATTGCCCGGCGGCCGCGGGCTTCAAGCTCCAGCCCGCCGACCTCGAGCGCGCCATCACCCCCAGGACGCGCTGGCTGATGCTCAACTCGCCGAACAACCCGAGCGGGGCAACCTACACGCGCGTCGAGCTCCAGGCGCTGGCGGAGGTGCTGCGGCGCCACCCCCATGTCTGGATACTGACGGACGACATCTACGAGCACCTGATCTACGGCGGCGTCGAATTCGCCACCACGGCCGAGGCGGCGCCCGACCTCAAGGACCGCACGCTGACCGTGAACGGCGTGTCCAAGGCCTACGCGATGACGGGCTGGCGCATCGGCTACGGCGCAGGCCCCTCGGCGCTCGTCAAGGCGATGGTCAAGCTCCAGTCGCAAAGCACTTCCGGCCCGAACTCGATCGCGCAGGCGGCAGCCGTCGCGGCGCTCACGGGGCCGCAGGACACCATCGCCAGCAACCGGCACGAATACGAAACGCGGCGCGACATGGTGGTCGCCGCGCTCAATGCCATCGACGGCATCCGCTGCGAGGTGCCCGACGGTGCGTTCTACGTCTTCGCCTCGTGCAGCGCTCTCTTCGGCCTTCGCACCGGCAAGGGCACGGTGATCGACAGCAGCGACGACTGGGTGATGCACCTGCTCGATTCGCAGGACCTTGCCGCCCTGCAAGGCAGCGCCTACGGGGTGCCCACGCATTTCCGCATCTCCTTCGCCGCCAGCACCGAACAACTGCTGGAAGGCTGCCGACGCATCGCGCGGGCACGCGACGAACTCTCGGGCCAAGCCATCAACCAGGAACCGCAATGAAACTCCGCACCCTTCTGAAGCTGCTGCCGGCCCTTGCCATCGGCACCGCCTGGCTCGGCACCACCCAGGCATGGGCCGCCGATGCCTTTCCGTCGAAGCCGATCAAGGTCCTCGTGGGCTTCTCGCCCGGCGGGTCCAACGACATGGTGGCGCGCCTGATCGGACCGAAGCTGGCCGAAGGCCTCGGGCAGCAGGTGCTGATCGACAACCGGCCGGGCGCCGGCGGCAACATCGCCGCGTCGGCGATGCTTGCGGCGCCTGCCGACGGGCACACGCTGCTGATGTGCACCACAGGTACGCTGTCGATCCAGCCGCATGTGCTCAAGAGCATGCCCTTCGACTCCGAGAAGGACATCGTTCCGGTCACGCAGGTGGTCAATGCGCCCTACATGCTGCTGGTCAACTCGAATCTGCCGGTGAAGAGCGTGAAGGAACTCATCGCCTACGCCAGGCAGAAGCCCGGCGAGATCAACTTCGCCTCCTCGGGCACGGCAACGGGCGGACACCTTGCGGGCGAGATGCTGAAGAGCCGCGCGGGCATCGACATCGTCCACGTGGCCTACAAGGGCACCGGCCAGGCGATGACGGACCTCATCGCGGGCCAGGTCTCGATGATCTTCGACCAGCCCGTGAGCTCGATGCAGTACGCCCGCTCGGGCAAGCTGCGCGCGCTGGCGGTGGCCAGCCCGCGCCGGCTACCGGCCTTTCCAGACATCCCGACCGTGGCGGAAGCCGGCGTTCCCGACTTCGACCCCGTGACCTGGGCCGGCATCTGCGCCGCGAAGAACACGCCGCCGGCCGTGGTCGAGCGCATCCAGCGCGAAGTCGCCAAGGTGCTCGCGATGCCCGAGATCGCCAAGCGGCTTATCGCCGACGGGCTGGAGCCCGTGGGAAGCACGCCAGAGCAGTTCCGTGCCTTCCTGGCTGCGGACAAGCGCAAGTGGGGCCGCGTGGTGAAGGACGCCGACGTCAAGGCCGAATGAACGGAATCGAGAACATGAGCCAGCTTCCAGACATCGTCCGCGACTTCGAGCGCGTCTCTTCCGACCTGATTCGCCAGGCCTCGGCCTTCCAGCCCGCCATCCTCGCCGACGTGGCCGGCCGCCGGGGCGCCCTGCACGGCCGCATCCAGGCCTTGCGCCATCGGATGAAACTGGCGGGCAGCGCGCTCACGGTGGAAGTGCGGCCCGGCGACAACCTGATGATCCATGCCGCCATCGCGCTCGCGAAGCCCGGTGACGTGCTGGTGATCGACGGCAAGGGCGACCAGAGCGCCGCCCTCATGGGCACGATCATGATGAACGCCTGCCGCCAGGTCGGCATCGCCGGCGTGGTGATCGACGGCGCGGTGCGCGACAGCGTGGAAATCGACGAAATGGGCTTTCCGGTGTTCTCGGTCGGCACCAATCCCAACGGGCCGACCAAGCTGGCCTCGGGGCGCATCGGGCATCCGGTGTCGGTGGGCGGCGTGGCGGTACGCCCCGGTGACCTCGTCATCGGCGATGCGGATGGCGTGGTCGTCGTCGAGCGGGAGAAGGTGGAGACGCTTCTTCAGGCGGCGGCGAAGAAGGTCGAGGACGAGGCTGCGCGCATCGAGGCCATCAAGAATGGCAACACGGCTGCCAAATGGCTGAACTCCGCGCTGCGCAACGCGGGCGTTCTCAAGGAAAACGAGACCCTCTAGGGTCGGGCGTCATCAGCTGGCGACGCGGACACGAAGCGAACACGAAGAAAAGGCCCGAAGGCCCGTTCTTCATGCTTGCCGGTTCGGCTTAAAGGCCTGCCTGGCGCGTGAACGACACGCTGGGCTTCTTGTAGGCTTGCGGCACTTCGTCGCGGTAGAACGCGCGGCGATCGAGGCTGGCGAGCGGGTCGTGAGCCTTGGCAACGGCTTCGGCTTGCACGGTCGCACGGTCGGCGGTCGACGTGAAGGCCTGTGCGCCAGCGCTGGAGGCATCGGCGTACTCGTTGCCGGCGCGTGCGGCGGCAGCGGCCTGCGGTGCGACTTCGGCGCGGGTGACAGAAGAGTTCACGACGTGCACGCCGTCGTAGGTTTCTGCATGGGCTCCGGCAGCGGCCAGGAGCGAGAGAGCAGCAGCAGCGAGGATCTTCGAGGCATTCATTTCAATCTCCTTCAGGTGGTTGGTTGGTGAGGAGAAGTTTGATCCTGAAAAGCCTTGAAAAACACCGGCAAAAGGAACCACGGCGTTCACAGGATTGAAACAATCGAACCCTTGAAAACAGCCGGTCGTCAATGGCTGATCATCCACGGTCGCCGCGACGGCGCAGACTTGGCCCCGCTCGGCGCCGTCACCGTCGCACTTCGTTTGCCCGAGCCGCAGCAGCCGCACCCCGCCGGATGCTTGAAGCGCGCGTAGTCGCGCGAGTTGCCCGGCTCGTGCCGCGCGCGCTCGTTGGTTTCCATGGCGCGGCGCGTGCCCGAGGCCATCAGTGCGAGCCGCGGCGCGGCCGACAGCACGCGCGGCGAAGCGCATCCGCAATCGGGACACGCAGCCGCCTCGTCGCGCAGGCCTGAGGGCCGCAACGCCTCGAAGCCGCCGCACTGCCCGCAGGCGTAGTCGTAGGTCGGCATGGCTTGCTTCAGCGCAGGTCGTGCGACAGCGGCATGTCGATGCTGCCGTCGATGAACTTCACCGGGCCCGAGGCGTTCGGGTTGATGTCGAAGTCGAAGATGCCCGTGGGCAGCCACAGCGTGGCGCACGAGTTGGGCACGTCGACCACCCCGCTGATGTGGCCCTGCACCGGCGCCGTGCCCAGGATCGAATAGGCCTGCGCGCCCGAGTAGCCGAACTTCTTCAGGTACTCGATGGCGTTCAGGCAGGCCTGGCGGTAGGCCACGTTCACGTCGAGGTAGTGCTGCTTGCCGCTCTCGTCGACCGAGATGCCTTCGAAGATCAGGTAGTCGTTGTACTGCGGCGTGATCGGGCTGGGCTTGAAGATCGGGTTCTTGATGCCGTACTTGGCCATGCCGCCCTTGATGAGCGTGACCTTCATGTGGACCCAGCCAGCCATCTCGATGGCGCCGCAGAAGGTGATCTCGCCGTCGCCCTGGCTGAAGTGCAGGTCGCCCACGCTCAGGCCCGCGCCATCGACGTACACGGGGAAGAACACCTTCGAACCGCGCGACAAATCCTTGATGTCGCAGTTGCCGCCGTGCTCGCGCGGCGGCACGGTGCGCGCGCCTTCGGCGGCTGCCTTGGCGCGGGCTTCACCGGTCATCTTTCCCATGTGGGCAGTGCCCGCAAACGGCGGGTTCGCGAGGCCGGGCACACGTTCCGGATCGGTGGCGATAAGGGCCTTCTCGCGCTCGTTCCACATGTCGAGCATGGGCTTGTCGGGCAGGCAGCCGATCAGGCCGGGGTGGATCAGCCCCGCGAAGTTCACGCCCGGAACGTGGCGTGAACTGGTGAACATGCCCTTGAAGTCCCAGATCGATTTCTGCGCCTCGGGGAAGTGGTCGGTCAGGAAGCCGCCGCCGTTCTTCTTCGAGAAGAAACCGTTGAAGCCCCAGAGGCTGTCCTGCTTGGCGCCGATGTCGAGCAGATCGACCACCAGCAGGTCGCCGGGCTCCGCGCCCTTCACGCCCACGGGGCCCGAGAGGTAGTGGACGGTGCTCAGGTCGATGTCGCGCACGTCGTCGGCGCTGTCGTTGTTCTTGATGAAGCCGCCGGTCCAGTCGAAAGTCTCGAGGATGAAGTCGTCGCCCGGGTTGACCCAGCAGGCCATCGGAATGTCCGGATGCCAGCGATTGTGGATGTTCTCGTTCTCGACGGGCGACTTGGTCAGGTCGACCTTGATCAGCGTGTCAGTCATGTGCAGTGGCTCCTGGTTGGGTTGGTTGTGGTCAGATCAAACGGAGAGATAGGCCTTGATGTGGTCGACATCGGTCTTGTCGCGCGCGGTCTCATGCACGAGCCGGCCGCCTTCGATGACGAAGAGCCTGTCGGCCACGTCCATCGCGAAACTGAGCACTTGCTCGGACACGACGATGGTGATGCCGCGCAGCTTGCGGATCTCGTTGAGCGCCTTGGCGATGTCCTTGATGATCGAAGGCTGGATACCTTCGGTGGGCTCGTCGAGCAGCAGCACCTTGGGGTCGGTGACGAGGGCGCGCGCAATCGCAAGTTGCTGCTGCTGGCCGCCGGAGAGGTTGCCGCCCTTGCGGGTCTTCATGTCCCACAGCACGGGGAACAGCGCGTAGATTTCCTCGGGGATTCGGCGGGTCTTCGAGTTTTCCAGGCCGGTCTGGATGTTCTCTTCCACCGTCAGCGTCGGGAAGATCATGCGGCCTTGCGGCACGTAGGCGATGCCCTTGGCGACGCGGCGAAAGCTCTCGTCGCGCGACACGTCCTGGCCTGCCACCTCGATGCGCCCGCTCTTCAACGGCAACACGCCCATCAGGCCCTTGAACAGCGTGGTCTTGCCCATGCCGTTGCGGCCCATGATGGCGATGGTTTCGTTGGCATGGCCCTCGAACGAGATGCCGTGCAGCGCCTCGCTCTGGCCGTAGGCGACGTGCAGGTCTTCGACCTTCAGGTTGATGTTGCTCATGTCAGTGGCCCAGGTAGACGTCGATGACCTTCGGATCGGCCTGCACCTTCTCCATCGGCCCCTCGGCAAGGATCTTTCCCTGGTGCATCACGGTAACCTTGTGCGCGATCTGCTTCACGAAGGCCATGTCATGCTCGATGACGATCACTGCGCGGTTCTGGCAGATGCGCTTGAGCAGCTCGGCCGTGAGTTCGCGTTCGCGCGCGCTCATGCCGGCGATGGGCTCGTCGAGCATCAACAGCTCCGGCTCCTGCATCAGCAGCATGCCGATCTCGAGCCACTGCTTTTGGCCGTGGCTCAGCAAGCCGGCCTCGGTGTCGAGCTTGTCGGCAAGGCCGATGTCCTCGGCAATGGCCTGCACCTTGTTCTTGACCTCGTCGTCGCACCTGAAAGCCAGCGCACCGAACACCGAGCGGCCCTTCGGGAATGAGACCTCCAGGTTCTGGAACACCGAGAGGTTCTCGTAGATCGACGGCGTCTGGAACTTGCGCCCGATACCCAGCCGCACGCGCTTGTGTTCGGCCATCTTCGTGAGCTCGGTGTTGTTGAACTTGATGCTGCCGGCGCTCGCGCGCGTCTTGCCGCAGATCAGGTCGAGCAGCGTGGTCTTGCCGGCTCCGTTGGGGCCGATGATCACGCGCAGCTCGTTGCGGTCGATGTACAGCGTGAGGTCGTCAATGGCCTTGAAGCCATCGAAGGACACGGTGAGGTCTTCCACGGCGAGCGCGAAGTCGGTGTTGCTCATGAGGGTGTGGCTCCGGGTTCAGGCGTGCTGGCTGCCGACGCCGTCGGGCAGCGTGGGTTCGGATGGTGTGGCTGTGGGCACCACGGGTGCTGCGGCCGCCGGTCGCTTGACTGCCGCATCGCGCAAGGCTTGGCGGCGCGATTTCCACCATGGCCGGATCTTTTCTTCCCACAAACCCGCGAGCCCCATCGGGAAGGCCATGGTCACGCCGATGAAGAGGCCCGCCATCAGGAACAGCCACAGGTCCGGAAAGCTCTCCGAGAACAGCGTCTTGCCCGCATTCACCAGCAGCGCGCCATACACCGCGCCCACCAGGCTCATGCGCCCGCCCACCGCACAGAAGATCACCATCTCGATCGAAGGCACGATGCCCACGAAACTCGGCGACATGAAACCCACCTGCAGCGCGAACATCGCGCCACCGATGCCCGAAAGCGCGGCCGCCAGGCAGAAGATGAAGACCTTGAAGTTCGACACGTCGTAGCCCGAGAAGCGCACCCGGTCTTCCTTGTCGCGCATGGCCAGCAGCAGCGTGCCGAGCTTGCTGGTCTGCACCCAGCGGCAGAGCATGATGCTCGCCACCAGGAGGCCGACGCAGACGTAATACAGCACGTACTTGGCGCCGTCTGTGCGCGTGTCCCAACCCAGCATCGTCTTCAGGTCGGTCATGCCGTTCACGCCGCCCGTATAGCCCTGCTGGCCGATGATGAGCACGGTGCAGATGAGCGCCACCGCCTGCGTGATGATCGCGAAGTACACGCCGCCCACGCGCCGCTTGAACATCGCGAAGCTCACGAGCCAGGCCAGCGCCATCGGCGCCAGCACCACCAGCGCGAGGCTCAGCGGCAGGCTCTTGAACGGCAGCCACAGCGCGGGCAGTTCGGTGATCTGGTTCCAGTCCATGAAATCCGGAATGCCGGGCGTGGTCTGGATCTTGGTGGAAACGGGGTCGGAGGCTTCAAGCTTGAGGAACATCGCCATCGCATAGCCGCCGATGCCGAAGAACACGCCCTGCCCCAGGCTCAGCACGCCGCCGTAGCCCCACACCATCACGAGGCCCACGGCCACGAAGGCGTAGGTGAGGTATTTGCCCACGAGGTTGAGGCGGAAGATGTCGAGCGACAGCGGCAGCACCACCGCGAGCAGCAGCACCAGCAGCAACAGGCTGCCGAGCTGGTAGCGCTGGATCGAGGCCTTGATGAAATTCATCGGAACGTTCTCCAAAACAGGAATCGGGTTCAGCGGCGGACCTTGACTGCGAATAGGCCCTGCGGTCGCATCATCAGGATCAGCACGATCAGCGACAGCGTCAGCACCTTGGCCATCGAGCCGGTCATGAAGAACTCGGAGATCGACTGCGTCTGCGCAATGCCGAAGGCCGATACCACCGTGCCGAACAGGCTGGCCGCGCCGCCGAAGGTGACGACCAGGAAGGCGTCGACGATGTAGAGCGAGCCCGAGGTCGGCCCTGTCGAGCCGATGGTGGTGAAGGCCGCGCCCGCCATGCCCGCGATGCCGCAGCCGATGGCGAAGGTCAGGCGGTCGGTCCTCTTCGTGTCGATGCCGGTGGCGTTGGCCATCACGCGATTGGCCACCGTGGCACGCACCCGCAGGCCCCAGCGGCTCTTGTGCAGCGCAATCAGCACGCCGCCGGTGACCAGTGCTGTGAGCGCCAGCACGAACAGCCCGTTGATGGGAATGTCGAGGCCTTCATGCGGCGTCCACGAGCCCATGAGCCATTCGGGCAGCGTCGGGCTTACTTCCTTCGGGCCGATGAAGGTGCGGAAAATCTGCTGCAGGCCCAGGCTCACGCCCCAGGTGGCGAGCAGCGTGTCGAGCGGTCGCTTGTAGAGGTGGCGGATGAGCACCCACTCCACGATCCAGCCGACGATGAAGGCGAAGACGAAGGCCAGCCCGATGGCGATCGGGAAGTAGTACGGCATGAACTCGGGCGCCAGGCTTTCGGTGACGCGCGCGGCCAGGTAGATCGAGTAGGCGCCGATGGTCATGAACTCGCCATGCGCCATGTTGATCACGCCCATCTGGCCGAAGATGATCGCCAGGCCCAGCCCCATCAGCAGCAGCACCGCGAAGAGGCTCAGCCCCGCGAAGCCCTGCATGAGGCCGATGTTCATCATGTCCGACAGAGTCATGGCAACGAATTCCGGTGATTGGGGTATTGGCTCCTTCCCCCTCTGGGGGAAGGCTGGGATGGGGGCAGGCGGAGCGTGCCCAGTAGTAACGCCG
>NZ_JBGLYN010000055.1:0-41623 GCF_047304045.1 Variovorax sp. Varisp85 | reverse complement strand
CACCCCCCGCGCCCGCGCTGCCCGTTGGGCCCACCGGGGCCTTTTTGCCCACCCCGCCGGGGGGGGCCCCCCCGGGGCGGGGCCGCCGCGCGCCCCCCCCCCGCGGCCGAGCGACCGGCCGCGCCTGGAAAGGCGGCGTCTTCTCGCCCAGCGACGGCACCGCTGATCCTGGCAAGGCTGCGCCCGCCGTGGCCGCTGCGCTCATCAAGCTTGGCGGCAGCGTCAACCAGAACTGCGCGGCCCGCGGCATCGAGACGGAAGGCGGGCGGGTCAGCGGCGTCATCACCGAAGCCGGGGTCATCAGGACCAGGACGGCCGTGCTGGCCGGGGGCGCGTGGGCCTCCTCGTTCTGCCGCCAACTCGGCATCCGTTTTCCGCAGGCCTCGATCCGGCAATCCATCCTCAGCGTGTCCCCCGTGGAGCACCGCCTTCCGGATGCCCTGTTTACCTCAGGCGTCTCCGTGACGCGCCGCAACGACGGACGCTACGCACTGGCCATCAGCGGCCGCGCACGCGTGGACGTGACACCCCAGTTCATGCGCTTCGCCCCGCAATTCGTGCCCATGTTCGCCAAGCGCTGGCGCAACCTTCTTCCGGGGGGCCTGGAAGGCATTCGCGGTGGCCACGAAACGCTGGGGCGGTGGCGACTCGATGCGCCGACGCCGATGGAGCGGGTGCGCATCCTCGATCCGAAGCCATGTTTGTCCACGATCAGGGAGACCCACCGACGCGCCGTCGAGCTCCTGCCCGAACTGCGCGAAGCAAGGATCACGCACGCCTGGGCTGGCTTCGTCGACAGCACGCCGGACGGTGTGCCCGGCATCGGCGAAGTGCCGGGCATGCCGGGCTTCATCCTGGCCGCGGGCTTTTCCGGACACGGCTTTGGCATCGGCCCCGGCGCCGGCCACCTTGTCGCGGACCTTGCCACCGGTGCCAAACCGATCGTCGATCCCATACCGTACCGGCCCGAGCGGTTCAGCGACTCAGCATGGGTCAAGGTCGCTGATTTCTAGGCCGCGCCTGCGACGCGCCGAACCCTGCCCTGCATCTACGGCATCGCGACAACGGAGATCAAAGGCTCCAGCATCGCGTGCCGGCCGACGACGTGATTGCCTGCCGCTGCCAGGAAGTCACGGCCGGCGAACTGCGCCGATCGGTTGCCCTGGGCTGCCTGGGGCCGAGCCAGGGCAAAGCCTTCACGCGCTGCGGCATGGGCCCCTGCCAGGGCCGCCTTTGCGGCCTCACCGCCACCGAGGTCATCGCACATGAGCGCGGCGTCTCTCCGGCCGAGGTCGGTCACTACCGGATCTGCTCTCCCATCAAGCCGATCACGCTCGAAGAGCCTGCCGCACGTTGATTCCGGCCAGACGCAGACCTGGTCGAGCCGCTCGCCGACCAACTGGGGCTGCCGGTATTCGTCACGCGACCCTTGTGAAATCGGCTCGGCGACGAAACGTAAGCAGGCCATAGGCTCTCAGCCGAGCCGCCAGCGGCGTCACGAAGCCGCAGACGCATCCCCGAGCAGGCCACGCTGAAGTGCGACACGCACGCCCTCGGCCCGAGACCGGCAATCGAGCGCCGCCAGCGAGTGCCGGACATGCATCTCGACGGTGCGGTGGCTCAGTCCCATCACCCGCGCGATCTCCTTGTCAGTGTGGCCCTGCCCGACCAGGCGCAGCACTTCCCGCTGCCGCGGCGTCAGCCGTGGCGCTGGTGCGCCCGCGCCGTCGACCGTTGCCCCGATTCCCACCGGAGCAGAGGCAAACCCCAGAAACGAATGGATCACGCTCGAGATGCGCGGCCACTCGGGATCGCCCGCGAGCGGCAGATGCAGGCAGCCCTCCAGCGGCATGAATCGCGCACCAGGAATCAGCGCCGCCAGGTGACTGCCTTCGGCGAAGGGCACCACAGGGTCCTGCCTCGCATGCAAGACGAGCGCTGGGCAGGCGATGCGGCACGCAAGGTCCGACACATCGGCTTCGAACGAGAACCGGGTGTACCGCGCCGCGATCGCCGAGGTCATCCGCGAGATCGACGCCCGATCGAGTTCGATGAGCTGCTCGTCATTGGCCTGCGGAACGAGGCGTGAGAGCAATGCCCGCCGGAATGGCACGCTGTAGGCGAGATCGGTGCCGTAGGCCACCTGCATCGTTTCGGCAATCGCCTGGGATTCACGGTCCAGCTCCGGCCCGGCGTTGCGCCGCATCCGTCCGCGCGCGTAGCCGTCCAGCACCACGATGCGCTCCACACGCTCCGGATGCAGCGCCGCAAAGGCGATGACGGGCAGCGCCCCGTGCGTGAGTGACACCAGTGCCACGGGCCCATCGGATGCCGCATTCACGACGGCCGCCATGTCCTCAACGCAGGTCTCCAGGCTCAGGGGCCCGACGAAGCTGCCCGCGGACAGGCCGCAGCCCCTCGGCTCATAGCGCACGAGCCTTGCATGCGGCGCCAGCAGTTCCAGCCAGTGGCGCGAGCCGATCGACGGGGCATCGAGGTGGTCGCCAACGTGCAGTGTGGCCATGACCACCGTGCGTGGTCCGGCGCCATACGTGGCCCTGGCCAAGCGGGTGCCATCACGACTGCTGCAGAAGCTGATGTCCGGAACCCAATGCATGGCAGGTCGTACGCCGCAAATAGCGACATATTACCGACCAGAATGGCTCCGGCAGGACTCCGCTCGCCAACGCGGCCGGACGCGCGGGAATGCGCCCCCGTCAGTCCAGCGGCGCGAGCCGCACCCGCAGCGAGCGCGGGCGCATCGTGAACGCAAAGTGCTCGCCGTCGCGCTCCTGTGGTGCATCGAGCTCCTCGACGCGGAAGTTGCGCAGCAGCATGGCTGCGGCCATGCGAATCTCCAGCAGGGCGAGCTGGCGACCCGGACAGATGCGGGGACCGCCGCCGAACGGCACGCTTATGCGCCGGATCGACGCGCCCTGGACAGCGTTCGCTTCATGCGCTGCGTCCTGCAGCCAGCGCTCCGGAGCGAAGCGCGCCGCGTCCGGCCAGCGGTGCACGTCGACCGCGGCCGGCCGGACCAGGCACATCACGACTGTCCCCGCGGGAATCTCGATGCCGTCCACCACCGTGGGTTGCACAGCCTGGTGCCCCTGCACCGGCGCGACCGGCTTGAGCCGCATGGTCTCGTGCGCGCAGGCATCCAAGTATCCGAGCTGCTCGATCTGTGCGTAGGCGCTCGGGAACGAAGCATCACCGACCGCCTGCTTCACCTCCTCATGCGCCCGCTGCCAGGCGCCGGGCTCGCGCGCGAGCAGCCGGACCATCCAGGCGAGGGAATGGGCGGTGGTGTCCTCACCGGCCAGCAAAATGGTGAGGACGTTGCCGGCGACATCGCGATCAGTGAACCGGCTCCCCTCATGATCGCGCGCGCAGACCAGGGACTCGATAAGGTTCGTCGGATGCTCGCGCCGGTCCGGTTCGTCGGCCAAGCGCTGACGCGCCTCGGCGATCAGGCCCGTCACCATCCGATCGAGTTCGCGTGCATGGCGATCGAAGGCGCGGTCGGCGGGAAGCTTCAGGTAGCGCCAGTAAGGGAAGAGCGCGGAGAGGCGTCGCTGGACGGTCGGGAACACCGCGTCCAGGTGCGCCTGGACCGTCGGTCCGCTTTCTTCGATGGTATTGATGTCAATGCCCAGGGCCAGGCCCGCGACGACGTCCACCG
The DNA here is from genome assembly GCF_047304045.1 of Variovorax sp. Varisp85. NCBI lineage: Bacteria > Pseudomonadati > Pseudomonadota > Betaproteobacteria > Burkholderiales > Comamonadaceae > Variovorax > Variovorax sp. Varisp85. The sequence goes on along the minus strand of NZ_JBGLYN010000055.1, from coordinate 37,941 downwards.
TGTACCGCGTGAGGTCGGCCAGCAAGTCGATCTCCTCGCGGCGTGCTGCGGCCCGCCGCCAGCGCTCAAGCAGGCGGCCCGTCACCTGCACCATCGTCGGGAAGTAGCCGCGCAGGTGCGCGGGGTCAAAGGCCCGCATCACCAGCGAGCGCTGCGCGATCCACGCGTCGCCGTTGCTCGCGAACAGACCGGGCGGCCCCATCTCGCTGAACACGTCGACCAGGCGCTTGGAGCGCTGAAACCCCTCCGGACGATCGCGCAGCACGGTCCGGATGGCGTCGGGATCGCTGATCACGACGAAGGTGCGGCTGCCGACCCGAAAGCGGTAACGGTCGCCATACCGGGCCTGCCAGGCCTCCAGGGTCCGGTGCGTGGCGTTCGATTCCAGCTGGAGCGCATTGCCGATCCAGGGCCAACCGCGCGGCCCGGGTAGATCCTCGATGCGCAGGGATGCAGTCGGACGGGCGGGGGCTTCGTGCGAAGCGCAAGCACGGGCAACGGGGCAGCGATCCATGGCGAGCTCCTGGACTGGCAATTGCCTGCAGTCTGCGCCAGACGGCCGTCCCGCATCAGTCGTGCAATTGCCGTAGGCCCTGGAATTGGCTACCGTGAAGCTACGGTATCCATGTCACCGCCCTTGCTGCGCGACCAGATCGCGGCCTTGGCGTGATCCGGTCAGGCAAGGTGCCGGGCGCGCCGCACCGCAGGCCGCAACGCCAGTGGAGGACCGGCAGGCCCGAGAAATTTGCCGTGCGAGGAATCCGCGCAGCGGAGGGATGCCCAACGATTTTTGGATTCCTGAAATTTGAGCGGACGTTCGTCGGCATGCTGGGCAAACTCGATCCGTCCGCTTGCTTCCGCTCGTCGCCCTTTCAGAGACTGCAAGTCCTCACGCCCCGCACGAAGCTGCGAAGCCCAACCTATTTCATTGCGCCGACGCGTCGCGGACGCAAAGCCGCAAACATCGCGATGGAAAGCAATTGGGAAGCAGCAATCACCAAGCCCAGTGCGGTCATTGGCGACGACTCGGCAAGCTTCATCACCAAGGTTGCACCCAACGCCGTCGCCGAGGCACGGGCCGAGCGCAAGGCGTCCTCGACCGCATATACGGGTCAAGGTGAGACGAGGGCAACATCTTGCCTATTCAAAACGCCTCGAGCGCCAGTGCGGTGACGCTCTCGGCGCCGTCGACGATGCTGTCGCGCATGCCCGGCACCTTGTTGAGGATGTGCTCGGCATAGAAGCGCGCGGTGGCGATCTTCGCCAGCATGAAGTCGGTATCGAAGCTGCGCGAGGCAAGGTCCTGCGCAATGATCAGCGAGCGCGCAAGCTGCCAGCCGGCCACGAGGTTGCCCGCGAGCATCAGGTAGGGCACGCTGCCTGCGAACACGGCGTTGGGCGAAGCCTTGGTCTGGCCCGCGACGAAGTCGACCACCTCGAGGAACGCCAGGCGCGCGGCCGTCAGGCGCTTGAGCACCGCAACGGCCGCGGGGCTGTCGCTCTTGGCGAGTTCGGCCTCGGTCTTCTCTATTTGTGCCGCGATGGCCTTCGCAGTCCGGCCGCCGTCGCGCGCGGTCTTGCGGCCCACGAGGTCGTTGGCCTGGATCGCGGTGGTGCCTTCGTAGATCGTGAGGATCTTCGCGTCCCGGTAGTACTGCGCCGCGCCCGTCTCCTCGATGAAGCCCATGCCGCCATGCACCTGCACGCCGAGCGAGGTCACTTCGAGGCTCATCTCGGTGCTGTAGCCCTTCACGAGCGGCACCATGAATTCGTAGAAGGCCTGGTTCTGCTTGCGCGCATCGGCGTCGGGATGGTGATGCGCTGCATCGTAGGCGGCGGCGGCCACGCTGGCCATCGCGCGGCAGCCTTCGGTGCAGGCGCGCATCGTCATCAGCATGCGCTTCACATCCGGATGGTGAATGATCGGCGCACTGGCGTTGATGGAACCGTCGACCGGGCGGCTCTGCACGCGGTCCTTGGCGTAGGCCACAGCGTGCTGGTAAGCGCGCTCGGCAATCGCGATGCCCTGCATGCCCACGGCGTAGCGGGCCGAGTTCATCATGATGAACATGTACTCGAGGCCGCGGTTCTCCTGGCCCACGAGGTAGCCGACGGCACCGCCATGGTCGCCGTACTGGAGCACGGCGGTGGGCGAGGCCTTGATGCCCATCTTGTGCTCGATGCTCACGCAGTGCACGTCGTTGCGCTCCCCGAGCGAGCCGTCCTTGTTCACGAGGAACTTGGGCACGACGAACAGGCTGATGCCCTTCACGCCCTCGGGCGCGCCGCTGACGCGCGCCAGCACCAGGTGCACGATGTTCTCCGCCATGTCGTGCTCGCCGTAGGTGATGAAGATCTTGGTGCCGAACACCTTGTAGGTGCCGTCGGGCTGCGGCTCGGCGCGGCTGCGCACCATGGCCAGGTCGCTGCCGGCCTGCGGCTCGGTGAGGTTCATCGTGCCGGTCCACTGGCCGCTCACGAGCTTTTCGAGGTACACCGCCTTCAGTTCGTCGGAGCCGGCCGTGAGCAGCGCCTCGATGGCGCCGTCGCTCAGCAGCGGGCACAGCGCGAAGCTCATGTTGGCCGAGTTGAGCATCTCGCCGCAGGCCGCGCCGATGGTCTTGGGCAGGCCCTGGCCGCCGAAGTCCGCCGGATGCTGAAGGCCCTGCCAGCCACCCGACACGTACTGCGCAAAGGCCTCCTTGAAGCCCGGCGTGGTGGTGACGGCACCGTCCTTGAACGACGAGGGATTGCGGTCGCCCGCCACGTTCAGGGGCGCGACCACATCCTGGTTGAAGCGCGCGCATTCCTCCAGCACGGCCTGCGCGGTTTCTAGGCCGGCGTCTTCGAAGCCCGGCAGCTTCGCGATCTCGCCGATGTTGGCCAGGTGCTCGATGTCGAACAGCATGTCCTTGAGGGGGGCGGTGTAGCTCATCTCAATCCTGCTTCCAGAGCAGTTCCAAATTACTTAATTGACACAACTTACGTGCGGGCAAGCGATACGGACGCCGAAAGAAAGCAGTGGGCCCATATTCATCAGACGCCGAAAGACGAAAACTCCATCAGACGACTCAAATTCCCTTTTCCTTCTTTTCATGCGCATCGACGAGTTGCGCAAGCAACCTCATGAAGACAACGCGATCTTCTGGCGACAGCGGTTCGATCAGCAGTTCTTGAGAGCGGTGAATGCTTTCTTGCAAGTCGTTGATCAGGTTGAGCCCATCCGTGGTGATCACCGAAAGCCTTGATCGACGATCATCCGGGTTGACGCGGGTTTCGACCAACCCCTTGTCACCGAGACGTTTGAGCACTTCCGCCGTCGTTGTCCGGTCCAGCGAAAGCTCTCGACCGATCGCTTTCTGATCCAGCCAAGGGTTCATCGAAAGCGCCGTCAGCATGCCGACCTGAAGCGGAGTGATGCTTTCGGACTTGCATAGATCGAAAAAGATCGCCTGTCCGATCTGGGTCAGCCTGCGGATGAGGAAACCCGGGCGACGCCACATGACCTGGCGCAATGGATTGAAAGGCTCTGGGACCGGGTGCTTTGCCACATCGGCTGAGCCGACCGTCTTTTTCTGAGCGGGAGAACGCTTTGTCATCATCTCGAGATCGCTGAAGGTGTCAGCCGACGAGTTTATCGACTCCCTTGAGTGTGAATGGAAACCAAACTGCGCTTCAGGTTGCGCTAGCGCAGGTCGACCTTCAGGTAATCACCAAGCAAGCGATAAAAATCTTCCTCGTCATCCCACGGGATCATGTGCCCGGCGTTCAAGGCCGTGCATTGCGACAGTCCAGGCGAGAGAGCCTCGATCTCGGCAAGGTCTTCCGGCAGCATCACCCCTCCTCGGCCCGCGGCCATCAGAAGTCCAGGCGTCCGCAGTTTGGGTAGATCGGCGTGGATGTCGTCCTCATGGAAGCCAGCATGCGCCTGGACAACAGCATCCTGGTTGCACGTATGGAGCCATTCGGCCCTCAGCCGCAATTGTTCGTCTGTCCACGTGGGCGCATAGGGGCGAAGCTCTTCGGCCGTGATGCCCTTGACAGCCATTTGGATCGACTCGACATACCAAGCCAGAGGGACTGGATAAGGTCGGCGGCCCGGGCCGGACATTGGCGGATCGACAAGCAGCAGCCTGGCCATGCGTCTCGGATCGAGCGCCGCGGCGCGAATCGCCACGCGAGCGCCCATTGAGTGACCCAGCACCGTCACGGATGACCATCCCAGGACATTCAGCAGATCCAGCACATCGGCCGCCATGGCATCAAGGCTCGCGACCATCCCCGGCGCGCTGAAGGACAGACCGCGCCCCCGGAAGTCAAGGACATGGACGTCGAAGTGCCGAGCCAATCGTTCGGCGACGAAGCCCCAGGTAATGGCAGGACTCGTAATTCCGGGCAACAGGAGCAGTCGAGGACCCTGCCCTCCATAGCGCAAGAGGTGCAGCCGCACCCCGTTCGCACGGAAGTGATAGCCAAGAAGGAAGGAACTCATTCAGACTCCGAAAATATTCACGCGTCCAACTCTGTGACGCCGGCATCACGTTCAAACTTGCGTTGAAAGAACCATCGAAACGCTCGCATGAGCCGCTTGCCTCTCCTGGAGCGAGCCATGTCAGAGCTGCGGCGGCTTTCCAAACCAGCTACGGATGCGATTCCAGAGCACGCTCCACATCATCCCGGCGACGGAAACCGTGGGTTGTGGTTCATTGGACGCAACCGTTTGACCGCCCAGCCTTCGCGTGATCTGTTTTCCAAAGTCCGCGACCATGCGGCGCACGAAATCCTTCACAAGTCCGGAGCGAGAGAATTGAGCGAGTGGACCCTGGAGGGCATAGATCATGTCCACGTGGACACGAGTGTTGCCCGCCGTCAGTGCTTCCAGGCGATAGGTGATGTCTCCCTGGGTGCGCGACTTGCTCAGGCTGTCCTGGCCGGCACCTCGCAGGACTGCGCACCTGGCAGCATCGTCACGCTCCAGCCGCGCTGCACCGGCGAAGGCCGCCGACATCGGACCGAACTTGATCGCAATGGTGCCCTTGACCCTCTCTCCCTCGTGCGAGTCGATGGTCGCACCGGGCAAGCAGGACGCAACCGCAGGCAGGTCGCCCATGAACTCCCACACCTGATCCGCCGGATAGGGCACATCGAAATGCACTTCGATCGCGTTGCCCTTGGCCTTGGCCTTGGCCATCGCGACGGGATCGACCTCCGCCATTTCCGCGGCAGTCACCGGATCCGCCGTGGGCGGCTTGGCGGGCGAACGCGCGGGCGGCTGCGCCCGGCTCGGTGTAGTGACCGGGCCCAGTGCAATGGTTCGCGGCAAGCTCAGTGTCTGCCGCAGGTTTTCGACTTGCGCGTCGGGGGTGTCACGCTGCTGTTGCAGCACATCCAGGATCGCGTCCACGATACCCTGGTATCCGGTGCAACGGCACAGGTTCCCGGACAGCTCGAGGCGCACGCGCGCCTCGTCGGCGTGGGGCAGACGAAGCACGATGTCGCGCGCCGTGGTGAGCATTCCGGGTGTGCAGAACCCACACTGCAGTGCGTGATGACGCGTGAACGCCGGGCGCAGCCTTTGCATCACTGCATCATCGTCGTAGCCCTCGATGGTGGTGATCTCCTGGCCCTCACATGCGACGGCGAAAGTGATGCACGAGCGCGTCGGTTGCCCGTTGACGAGCACCGTGCATGCGCCGCAGACGCCATGCTCGCAGCCAAGGTGGGTTCCTGTCAGGCGCAGCTCGTCCCGCAGGAAGTCGCCAAGATGCATCCGCGGCTCGGCGTGCCGGCTGTAGCCGCGGCCATTGACCTGAATAGAGATGGGGTCCAAGTCTTCTTACTCCGCTTGCTTGATGCTGGAAAAAACACCGGACTGCTCGAGTGCGCGCTCGACGCAGGCCGTGAAGAGCTTCCGGTCGATGGCGTCGCGATCAGGGAGAGCGGCGCCGACGGCCGCGCTTACCTTTTCACGCCCCGCAGCCTGCGCGCCCCTGCTGGCAATTTCCGCCGCGAAGTCATTCAGCAGGATCGGTGGCCCGTCCGCGGCCCCCAGAACGACGCGTGCTCGCTTGCGCGAGACATCGAAATAAACCGCTGCACTGGCCTCGGCAAATTCGCCAGGTTTGCGGCAGACCTTGTGATACCCCCAGCGCGTGGCCGGCGTCTCGGATGGCACATGAACGGCAAGGATCAACTCGTCAGCCTCGAGCACCGTTGTATAAGCGCCGAGCATGAGGCCGTCCGCCTCGATCGTGCGTTCGCCGCGCGGCGACCTGATCACAATGCGCGCACAGAGTGCAGCGAGCGTCACAACCCAATCCGCTGCTGGATCTGCATGCGCCAAGCTACCTCCGACGGTGCCGCGGCTACGGATCGCGCGGTAGGCGATCCCGCCTGCGACCTGACGCATGGGATGCGCCGCCAGCGGCGGGTACACACCATCCTCGATCTCGGCATGCGTGACGGCTGCGCCGATCTCGACCCACTCGCCCTTGCGACTGACAGCGCGCAGCGTTGGGATATTGGCCACGTCGACCACTTGAGCCGGTCGCGCCAGTCTCAAGTTGAGCATGGGACCGAAGGACTGGCTTCCGCTCATCGCCTTTGCCGTGCCGCCGCCCTTGGCCAGCACCTCGATCGCCTCATCCACGTCGAAGACCCGGGTGTATGCAAATTTCGGCGCCTTCATTTGACGAGCTCCTGTTCCGGCTTCGCGCTTTCGAGGGCCTTGAGCAAGCGACGCGGCGTCAGGGGCGTCATCAGTACCTCGGCAGCACCCGTGCCTCGCAACGCGTCGTTCACGGCGTTGAAGATCACCGCCGGCGGCGCTATTGCGCCCCCCTCCCCCACGCCCTTGGCACCGAACTCGGTGTGAGGCGAAGGTGTCTCGAAATGCTCGATACGGATGCGCGGCACTTCCGTGGCGCCAGGCAAGATGTAGTCGGCCAGAGTGGAAGCCAGGGGCTGGCCTTGGTCGTCGTATGGGCTTTCTTCATACATCGCGGTGCCGATGCCCTGCGCGATGCCCCCGATGGTCTGGCCCTCCACGATCATCGGATTGACCATGGTGCCGCAATCCTCGACGACGACGTAGTCGAGGATCTCGACCTCGCCCGTCTGCGTGTCGACAGCGACAACGACCGCATGGGTGGCATACGTAAAGGTACCTGTGTCGACTCTGGGCTTGTACGCACGCGAGACCTCCAGTCCACCGAGATGAACGTTCTCAGGCAGGTCCTGTGGCGTGAGATACCACGCACCGCCCACTTCGGACAGCGGAATCGACTTTTCCCCGGCGACTGCAAACCCCTCGACCAATGCGACGGTCTGCGGGTCCACGCCCATGAGATAGCCGGCGATCGACTGAATGCGAGGCAACAGTTCCTTGCACGCGGTCGAGATGGCGCCTCCTGACATGACGGTGGCCCGAGAGGCGTAGGTCCCCGAGGAGAAGGGCGTGAGCGCAGTGTCGCCATGCACCACCCGGATCCGGGCAACAGGAATGCCAAGTACATCATTGGCGATCTGCGCAAAACTGGTCTCCATGCCTTGGCCATGCGAGTGCACGCCGACGCGCACTTCCAGTCCACCATCCGCGGTCATCCTGACAACCGCCTGATCGAAGCCAGGCACCACCGGCAACCCCCAGTTGGCGAAAACGGTCGTGCCGTGGGCAGACTGCTCCGTGTAGGTTGCGGTCCCGAACCCGATCCGGCGTCCATCCGGCTCTCCCCGGGCTTGCCGCTCACGGACTGCAGCGAGTCCGATCATCTCCACGGCGCGGCGCAGGCTCGCGGGAAAGTCGCCGCTGTCGAAGTGCTTGTTGGCCACGTTGACGTAGGGCATGGCAGCGGCCGGGACCAGGTTGTCCATGCGGACCTCCCATGGCTCTCGCCCCACTTCACGCGCCACGGCCTCCATGAGGAGCTCGATCGCGAAGCACACGCCGGTGCGCGCCACGCCGCGGTAGGCCATGAAGCCCGGCTTGTTGGTCGCGACACACAGGGTCTCGCAGCGATAGCCGCGGAAGGTGTAGGGGCCCGGCAGGTTGCCGATCGCCTGGCCAGGTTCCAGACCGACGAAGAAGGGATAGTAGGAATAGGCGCCGCCGTCGATGGTGATGACAGCGTCCAAAGCGAGGAGCTTTCCCGTGCGGTCCGCATAGGCAGTGAGCTGGTAGTGATGCTGCCGCGTGTTGGCACCGACGATCAGATGCTCGCGCCGATCCTCAAGATAGCGGAACGGCGTTCGGTATGTCTTGGCCAGCCAGGCAATGCACAGATCCTCGGGGTACAACTGCCCCTTGTAGCCAAAGGCGCCTCCCACGTCGGGCGACACCACGCGTACCGCTTCCTCGTTCATCGAGAGGTGCTGGGCGATACCGACGCGCAGCAGGTGCGGGACTTGCGTCGCACTGACGACCACGAGTTGATCGGCCTGGAAGTCCCAGTAGGCCAGCACCGACTTACCCTCCAGCGGCACGATGCACTGACGCGAGAGTTCGACGGTGCGGCTGACCTTCACCTCCGCCTTCGCGGCAAGTTCATCGAAGTCGCGATTGGCCCGCAGCGTGAGAAAGACATTGTCTTTCCACCCGGGATGAAGGAAGTCTCCCGTCGCCGCAAGAGAAGACTCGGCGCCGTGGTAGACGGGAAGCTCGTCATAGGAAACCTGCACCTCCTCGAGCAGGTCTTCCGCCACTGCACGCGTGGGCGCAACAGCCATGGCGACCGCCTCGCCCACATGCCGGACCTTGCCCGAAGCCAGCGGCGGCAAGGCTGAGTACTGGTATGTGGGCAGCGAAGAAGGCGAACCGATGTCCGCAGCATCCGGCATCATCTCGCGCAAGAACACCTTCCCTGCAAGCTCTTGCGGAATCTCGACCCCCGTGATGGTGGCGTGCGCCAGAGGACTGCGCAGGAACGCGACCTCCTGCAGACCCGGCAGCACGAAGTCGCCCACGAAGTTGCCTTTGCCCACCATATGGCGCGCATCCTCCTTGCGAGGCACCCGCGCTCCGATGCCCTCGCGCTTGAGCACTCTCGCCGGAATGTCTGCTTGGTTCATGCGTTTCCTTTTCCTTGACTAATTTGCCCGGGCGCGCCGCACAGGATGTGCGGCACGGCGGCACTGTCCCAGCGATCCCAGCCGCTGCTCATTCATGCGCACAGATGACCCGTCCGAAACTGGCCCGTGGCGGCACTTCGTGCTTCGTGCCGCGTACCTGGCGTTCGCCGCCGCATCGCCGACTCCATCGAAAGCCCCTGAGTGAAGCCGTGACCTCGACCACGGCGCACCCCGATCTGCGCGCGACTTCGAAAACACCGGACCACACCCGCTTGAATGGCGGCCATGAGCAGGAACTTTCCACGCGACATCGGCGCGCGCTTCTCCACACGATCGGCTCACATCAAGAAGACGCCCACGTGCCGGACCCCGCCATGCTGCATCGCGGCTTCCGGACCGTGATCCAATGTCTCACATCTATTTTATGACAGTACACGTGCAGAAGTATAGATCCGCTAATGCCGCGTGTGAAGACAGCATTTCTTGATGAAAACCCTGACACGCCGGACTCACCGACGTGGTGCTATTCCAGAGCACAAATACACTCTTTTGCCCGTCGTCCAGGCGCTTTTCTATCCACTCTGGTGCAGCGCCAACAAGTACAAACCCGCACTTGAAAAGACGATTCGATGCGCTTAATATGACAGTTCACTGAGTATTTATTTCGGATCTTTCAACGACTGGATGGAGCCATGGATTGGATCAAGGTCGCCTCGGCGCAAGAGCTGAGCAACGATGAAGCGAAGACAGTCAATGTCGCTGGCTACGGTGTTGCGCTGTACCGGATCGACGACGAGTTTTTCGCCACAGACAGCATGTGCACCCATGCCACGGCTCTGCTGTCGGAGGGCTACGTGGAAGACGGCTGTGTCGAATGCCCCTTGCACCAAGGCCGCTTCGACATTCGCACAGGCAAAGCGATGTGTGCGCCGGCCACCGTGGACCTGCGCACCCATGCCGTGAAGCGGGAGGGCGATCACATCTACGTGTTGTCGCCTGCCGGCAAATGACGTCACGCGGCATCGTCATCGTCGGTGCGGGTCAGTCGGCGGCCGTCGCGGCGCACGCCCTGCGCGAGCATGGCTACAGCGGGCGCATCACGATGCTGGGTCGGGAGCGCCACAGACCGTATGAGCGCCCGCCTTTGTCCAAGGCCGTCTTGGTGGCTCCCGACGCCCCCCGGCTCGACGTCCTCACGGACGAATCCTGGACGCGCAGCAAGATCGACCTGCTCAGCGGCAGCAATGCGGTTGCACTGGACCTTGTGCAGCAGCATGTTCGCCTTGCAGACGGGCAAGTGCTCGAGTACGAGATCTGCCTGCTCGCCACCGGCGGTGAGGCCGTCACGCTCGCATCCGTCCCTGCCGGCCGCCCGGGTGTGCACTACATCCGCACCCTGGATGACGCGCGCAGGCTGCGAGCCGCCCTTCAAGGAACGCCGCAAGTCGCGATTCTGGGCGGTGGATTCCTCGGACTCGAAATCGCAAACTCGGCGCTGTCCGCAGGCGCTTCGGTGACGGTACTCGAACGCGCCACATCCGTGCTCGATCGCTTTGTGCCGCCGGAGGCGTCGGCATGGCTTGAATCGCGAATACGGGCAGCAGGCGCAAGGCTCCTGCTCGGCGCTTCCTGCAGCGGCGTCCATTCACTGCCAGTCGGCCGGTTGCGCCTGAGCACCAGCACCGGCGATCTTGAAGTGGATGAGGTGATCATCGCCATCGGCCTGTCTCCGAACGACGCGCTGGCGCGGGATGCGGGACTCGAGATCGCGGCAGGTGGCGGCATTCTGGTCGACGCGTCCTGTCGCACCAGCAACGCACACGTGTTTGCATGTGGCGACTGCACCAGCCAGCGTCGTCCCGGGCAGGCGGCGCCAACGCGCCTCGAATCCTGGCAGAACGCGAACGAGCAGGGGCGCACTGCCGCTGCTGCCATGCTGGGCCTGCCTCTTCCTGCACCTGTGGTGCCATGGTTCTGGACCGACCAGGGAAAACACAACATCCAGATGCTGGGCCTGCCGGCCAGCGATCTCGAATATGTGCGCCGCGGCGACCCGGCCAATGACAAGGCGCTGTGGATCGGCCATCGGGGTTCTGTCCCATTGCACGGCGTCGCCATCAATGCAGGCGCCGATCTGCGAGCCGTTCGCCCTCTCTTCGAACGTGGGCGGCCCGTGCAGTTGCAGGACTTTCAACTGGACGCCACCAACCTGCGTGCATGGGCCAAGCAGATGCAAGCCGATGCCGCGCTCACGGCTTAAACCACCTCTCTCAAAGCTAAGGAGCTTTTATGTATCAATCGCAGGCGGTCATCGGCATCACGAATGCCCGAAAGAATCCGCCCTTGGAACAGTGCGTCTGGCCAGCGGACGCCATGAACAACATCCCGGACTGGATCTACACCAGCCAGGCGAACTATGACCAGGAGATCGAGCGCATCTTTCGGGGGGACACCTGGAACTTTGTCGCTCTGGAAGCGGAGATTCCCAACCCGGGCGACTACAAGCGCGGTTACGTCGGCGCCACGGCAGTCGTGATCGTTCGCGCGGAGGACAACACGATCTCCGTCTTCGAGAACCGCTGTGCCCATCGCGGCGCGGAGTTCTGTCGCTCCAGCCAGGGAAATACGAAGGAGTTCGTCTGCCCCTACCACCAGTGGTCCTACGACCTCAAGGGAAACCTGCAGGGCGTTCCGTTCAAGCGCGGCATCAACAAGGTCGGCGGCATGCCGGCGGACTTCAAGAACGCCGACCACGGTACCCGCCAGTTGCGCGTGGCCACGCGCAACGGCGTGATCTTCGCCACCTACTCCGACAAGACCCCTCCCCTGGAAGAGTACATGACCGAGGAGATCGTCGAGGAGTTCGACGTGCCCTTCTCGGGCAAGAAACTCAAGATCCTGGGCTACTGCCGCAACGAGCTTCCCTGCAACTGGAAGATGTACCACGAGAACCTCAAGGACCCGTACCACGCGACGCTGCTGCATTCGTTTCTCGTGGTGTTTGGCCTGCTGGTTCCCGGCATCAAGTCGATCGTGTTTGCAGACAAGGCGCATGGCCGCCATGGCTTCATGGCGTCGGCCAAGCCGGACGAGATCTACGCCACTGTCGCCGACGACGACAAGGCGCAGATGCGATCGTTCAGCGACAACCTCCGGTTGCGAGACGAACGGTTCCTGGACTACGTACGGGAGTTCAAGTCGCCCTGGTCCGCCAACATGATGACCATGTGGCCGAACCTCATCGTTCAGCGCCAGATGAACACGATGGGTGTGCGCCAGATCATCCCGAACGGTCCGAACAGCATGGTGATGCAATGGACGATGTTCGGATACGAGGACGACACGCCGGAGATGACACGGCACCGCCTTCGTCAGGGCAACCTGATGGGCCCGGCCGGCTTCCTGGGCCTTGAGGACAACGAGGCATTGAAGTTCGTGCAGGAAGGCCTGCGCAACTCGTCCACGGACAACAACGTCGTCAAGCTCGATGCCGGCCACCAGGGCACGGCACGCAATCTCATCTCCGAGTCCTGCATCCGCTCCCTCTACCAGTACTACCGGGACGTGATGGACATCCGTGTCGCGGAGAAAGCAGCATGAAGGAGCGGCTCGCCTATGCCAAGGCCACCATCTCGCCCCGACGCGCAGCCGAGTTACGCGCCGAGATCGAGTCGTTTCACGTCGAGTACTGCGCTGCCCTGGATGCGAACGACGTCGAACGCTGGCCGGACTTCTTCAGCGAGGAAGCGACGTACCGCGTGACATCGCGCCAGAACGCGCTTCTGAACATGCCCGTGGGACTCATCTACTGCGAGGGTCTGGACATGATCATTGACCGCGCCCTTGCCGTTGCGCACTCGCAGATGTTCGCGCCGCGACACATGCTGCATGTACTCGGGATTGCGCGCGTACTGCAAGAGACGGGGAACGCGATCAGTTCGCAGACGCCATTCATCCTGATGCAGACCCTGGTGGAGGGCCCATCCACGGTGCATCTCGCCGGGGTCTATCACGACCGCTTCGTGCGCGAAGGCGACCGGCTGCTTCTTGCCAGCCGCGAAGTGGTCCACGACACGGAAATTCTCGACACCGCCTTGGCGTACCCGGTCTGAGGCCACCTAGGAAGACCATGAATCAAACCCCAAAAATCGCACTGGAAGAGCACTTCTCGGCCCCCGGCTTCGACGCGTACTCAGCCCCATACACGCGAGCGCTTCCCGCCGAATTCGTCGCCAAGCTCGACGCCAGGCTGACCGACTTCGATGATCAGCGCCTTGCGGAGATGGACGCAGGGAACATCGAGTACGTCGTGCTGTCGCAAACGATGCCTGGTGTACAGGCCGAGGCCGATCGTGACACCGCCATCCGCCGAGCGCGCGAGAACAACGAGTTCCTTGTCGAGCGCGTGTCGCGTCATCCGCAACGCTTCGGTGCCTTTGCCCACGTGGCCATGCAGGATCCGAGCGCCGCAGCAAAGGAGCTGGAACGCACGGTCGTCGAATATGGCTTCAAAGGCGCGATGATCAACGGCCATACCCTGGGCCGCTACTACGAAGGTGGCGCGTTCGACGTGTTCTGGGAGCGCGCGCAGGCGCTTGGGGTGCCCATCTATCTGCATCCCAACGCGTTCAGCCAGGCACCGGCTCTGCTGGAAGGCATGCCGGTGCTCCAGGGCGCTGCATGGGGATGGGGCGTGGAGACAGCGGGCCATGCGTTGCGCCTGCTGTTCGGCGGGGTGTTCGACCGATTCCCGCGCCTGACCCTGGTGTTGGGCCACATGGGGGAGGCCCTGCCGTACCAGCGCTGGCGCATGGACAGCCGCTTCGCCGCGTATCCATCCGGCATCAAGTTGGCGCGCAAACCCAGCGAGTACATCGGCAGCAACATCCTGATCACCACGTCAGGTGTGTGCTCCGCACCGGCCCTGCTGGGCGCCATTGGCGAGCTCGGGGCACAGGCCGTGCTCTTCTCGGTGGATTACCCCTACGAGTCAACCGCCGAGGCCTGCACTTTCATCGAAGACGCCCCCCTCGACGACAAGACGCGGGCACAGGTGTGCCATGGCAATGCGCGCCGGCTCTTCAAGCTAGGCAGCCCGGAAGACCTGGCGCTGCTGCAGTTCTGACACTTCACTCCAAAGGACGAAAAATGGCAGTCAGCGATTATCAGATGATCAAGGCCTGGGACGAGGTCCTCAAGCTCAGCAAAGTGGAGCGCGGACAGACGGTCTCCATTCTGTGCGGCCCCCACACGCACCCGCAGACGCTCCAGACAGCGACGATTGCAGCGCAGGCCGCGGGCGCGATCGTGACCAGGATCGAGCTGCAACCCATCAACGCGGAGAAGGCCACCAGCCGCGACCTGATGAGCTACCTGGGCGCAACGCCCCTGACCAACAACCCGGCCGCGCTGGCGGCGATGAAGAACAGTGACCTCGTCCTGGACTTGATGCTGCTGCTGTTCTCGCCCGAACAGATGGAGATCCTGGAGTCGGGAACGAAGATCCTGCTGGCCGTGGAGCCGCCGGAGGTCCTGGTGCGGGCGGTGCCCACCGAGGCCGATCGCAAGCGCGTGCTGGACGCATCGAAGCTGCTCAAGAAGGCCAAGAGGATGCACGTGACGTCGCCGACCGGCACGGATGTGACGTTCCAGCTTGGCGAATTTCCGGTCATCAGCGAGTACGGCTTCTGCGAGGAACCCGGGCGCTGGGACCACTGGCCGAGCGGCTTCCTCTTTACCTTCGCCAACGAAGGCGGCAGCGACGGCACGATCGTGATCGATCGCGGCGACATCCTGCTGCCGCAGAAGAACTACGTCTCGGACAAGATCACGATGAATCTGAGCGGCGGTTTCGTGCGCAGCATCGAAGGTGACGTCGATGCCGCCCTGCTGCGCGAATTCATGGAAGCCTACAAAGACCCCGAGGCCTACGCCATCGCGCACATCGGCTGGGGGATGCAGCCACGATGCTACTGGCACACACTGTCGCTGATGGACCGCGAGGCGACGACCGGCCAGGACGCGCGCTCGTTCGAAGGCAATTTCCTGTTCTCTCTGGGGCCGAACAACGAGGCCGGCGGCTCGCGCACCACGCCTTGTCACCTCGATATTCCGCTGCGCAATTGCACGGTGGCACTCGATGACATCGTCGTGGTTCGCGATGGCAAGGTGATCGACGAGGCTTTCCAATGAGCTTCGATCAAGACATCTACCAGAAGCAAGGATTCGGCAATGCCGTGGCGCCCGTGGCGCCCTACGGCCTGTTGATCATCGATTTCATCAATGGCTTCGCCGATCCGCTCACGTTTGGCGGCGGCAACATCGCCAGCGCCATCGAATGCACGCGCGGGCTTCTCGCCCAAGCGCGCCAGCGCCAATGGTCGATCGTGCACACGCGCGTCGTGTACCAGGACGATGGCGCCGATGCCAACATCTTCGCGCTCAAGGTTCCCCCCATCCTTGCTCTGCGCGAGGATGCGAGCGAAAGCCAGATCGTGCCCCAACTGCAGCCGGTGGCCGGGGAGTTGGTGCTGCGCAAGACCAGTCCCTCGGCTTTCTTTGGGACCTCGCTGGCCGCCTGGTTGTCCCTGCGGGGCACACGGACCCTCCTGATTGCCGGCTGCACGACCAGCGGCTGTGTCCGCGCCAGTGTGGTCGACGCCATGTGCCATGGGTTCCGCCCCCTCGTCGTCACCGACTGCGTGGGGGACCGGTCGCTGCAGGCCCACGACGCCAACCTGTTCGACATGAATCAGAAGTACGCGACCTTGATGGCCCGTGATGTCGCCCTTGAAGCGACCACCAGGGCAGAAATCGGCGCCTCGGTCTGATACCCGTTCGAAGGTCCGTCACCTCGTTCGAACCCCTGGTGCTCACGGCACCAGACACGCCCCACCATTTGGAGAAAAGAATGACCCTCAAATTCGTTGCCGCCTTGGCGGTTTCACTCGCGACGATTGCCTTTCAGGCGCGCGCCGACGTCATCAAGGTTGGCGTCATCGCTCCGATGTCCGGACCGTTTTCAGCCGTGGGGCAAACCTGGGAGGGTGCGACCCAGGCATACCAGAAGCTCAATGGCACGACCGTGGGCGGGCACACGATCGAAGTCATCTATCGCGACCTTCCGGAGATCAACCCCGCGCAAGCCAAGGCCCTGGCACAGGAACTGATTGTCAAGGAAGGCGCCCAGTACATCGCCGGCCTCTATTTCACTCCTGACACCTTGGCCGTGGCTGCGCTCGCGCAGGAGGCGAAGGTACCGGTCGTGATCTTCAACGCGTCGACGTCCTCGCTTCTGGACAAGTCGGACTTCCTGCTGCGCACTTCATACACCTTGCCGCAGATGGCGGTGCCTGTGGCCAAGTACGCGCTGGAGAAGAACGTCAGGAACGTTGTCACGCTGGTCAGCGACTTTGGTCCCGGTCTCGACGCCGAGAAGGCCTTCACCACGGCGTTCGTCGGCGGCGGAGGCAAGCTGCTCGAGGCCATCCGTGCGCCGTTGAAGACAACCGACTTTGGTCCCCTGATGCAGCGCGTGAAGGCGCTCAAGCCCGATGCCCTCTACGTCTTTGCCCCAGGCGGTCCTGCGACCTACGCGATGGTCAAGGCATACAACGAGGCTGGATTGAGGACGGCCGGCGTGCGCTTTCTCGGCACTGCCGAGACCGATGAGGACCAGCTGCGAGCGATCGGCCCGGATCTTCTCGGCATCGAGACGGGCATGTTCTATTCGGCAACGCACAACTCTGCGCTGAACAACGCTGTCATCAAGGCCCTTGGCGAGGTTGCCCCCAAGGCCATTCCGACCGTCCAGCTTGCGAACGCGTATGACGGTCTGCATGTGATCTATCACATGGTCAAGGCAACCGATGGGAAGCGGGACGGCGCCAAGGCGCTTGCCAGCGCCAAGGGTCATTCCTGGGAAAGTCCGCGAGGCCCCGTGAAGATCGACCCGGCTTCCCGCGAGTTCGTGCAGAACGTCTACATGCGCGTGGTCGAAAAGGACCCGGCCGGACGCTACGTCAATCGGGAATTCCGGACGTTCGAGATGCAGCCCGACTACGGCCGCACGCAGAACGCATCCAAGTGACGCAGAGTCTGAAGCATGTCTCTCGCGCTTCTTAGCAGCATCCTGATCGACGGGGTCGCGTACGCGATGATCCTGTTCATGATCACAGTGGGCCTGTCGATGACGATGGGCCTGATGCGGGTGGTGAATCTGGCCCATGGCGCCTTCGCGATGCTCGGTGGCTTCTTTGCAGCCACGATCCCGCAACGCCTGGGCGTTCCGATCTGGCTGGGCTTCGTGCTGGCCATCGTCCTGGTCGGACTGGTTGCGCTGCTGTTCGAGCGCATCCTGCTTCGGCGCTTCTATCGACGCGACGATCTCGATCAGATGCTGGTGACGATCGGGCTGATGTTCGTGGCAACCGCCGCGGTGAATCTGCTGTTCGGTTCGACGGTGACATCGGTGGCGCTGCCGGAGCTGTTCAGCGGCACGGTCGATCTGGGCTTCCGGTCCATCCCTCGGCATCGGCTCATCGTTGTGGCCTGTGGGCTCGTGGTCGTCTGCGTTCTCTGGCTGGCGGTGGACAAATCGTCCTTTGGCATCCGGGTACGCGCTGCCGTCGACAACGCGCCCATCGCACGGGCCATCGGCATCGACACGACGAAGATCTATGCCGCCACTTTCGTGATGGGTGCAGGGCTCGCAGCTCTGGGGGGTATAGCCGGCGCGGAATTGCTGCCCATGGAGCCGACCTACGCCTCCAAGTACTTGGTAATCCTCCTGGCCGTCGTCGCCGTGGGAGGCAACGGAAATCTGTTTGGCTCATTCTTTGCAGCCCTGCTGCTCGGCATTGTGGAGACTTCGATGAAATACATGGTTCCGCAGCTCGCCTCGGCTGCGTTTTTTTTGACGATGATCATCGTCCTGCTGGTTCGACCGCAAGGCTTGTTCGGGAGACACGCATGAACGCGGTCAGTGCACCCATGACGGTGACCGCACCGTCTCGCGCCCGCCCGTGGATGCAGCTGCGCGGAGAGCTCGTGCTGATGCTGGTGGGACTGCTGGCCTTCGTGCTGTTCCCGCAGGACCTCGGTTTGCTCACCAACATGGCGACCATGTCCATCTTCGCGCTGTCGCTGAGCCTCGTTCTGGGACAGGCCGGCATCGCAACCTTGGGCCAGGCCGCGTTGTACGGCAGCGGTGCCTACGTCGCGGGCTGGACGGCGCTGTATCTGACGGCAGATCCGATTGTGGGCTTGCTGCTGGGCGGGCTGGGCGGCGGCGTGATCGCGCTGCTGAGCGGCGCCGTGATGCTGCGGTCGACCAAACTCACGCTGGTCATGCTGACCATCGCGGTCGCCCAGTTGCTGCTTGAACTGGCCAATTGGGCGAGGTGGCTCACGGGCGGCGACGATGGACTTGCCGGTTTCAATATCGGCCCCCTGCTGGGCATCTGGGAGTTCAACTTCCTGAGCCACACGGGCTACTTCTATGCCTTGGGCGCACTTGTGCTCGTGTACTTCCTGCTGAGGAACCTCGTGGAGTCGCCATTCGGACTCACGGCCAGGGCCATCCGGCAGGATCCCGGACGAGTTCAGGCGCTGGGGGGTCGCGTCTACTTGCACTTGCTAGCCGTTTACACCGTCGGCGGCATCGTGGCGGGGCTGGCTGGCGCATTGACAGCGCAGACCAGCAAAGTTGCCAACCTCTTCATGCTGGATTTCACGACGTCGGCGGGCGTCGTGGTCATGATCGTTCTGGGTGGAACACGCCGTCTGTCGGGCGCCGTGCTCGGCACCGTCGCGTACATGACCATCCATCACATCGCATCGACCTTGAACCCCTATCACTGGTTGTTCTTCATCGGGTCGATGCTGATCGTCGTACTCATCGTCCTGCCTGAAGGCTTGATCGGGCTGGTGGACCGTGCCGTGATGTACACCAAGCGGCCTGGCCGCAGTGGGGTGGCACGATGACCCACCGACTCCAGACTCATAACCTGAGTCACTCCTTTGGCGGCCTGGCGGTCACGCAGAACGTCACGCTGTCCCTCCCCCAGGGAGCCCGCACGGCATTGATCGGTCCGAACGGCGCTGGCAAGACGACTTTGGTCAACCTGCTGAGCGGCGCGTTGCGCCCTCAGTCGGGTGACATTCAGCTGGATGGCCGCTCGATCGTCCAGCTGCCGCAGTACGCACGCGTGCGCAACGGCATCGTTCGCACGTTCCAGATCAGCCGCCTGTTCAAGGAGCTCACCGTGGCGGACAACGTCAGGGTCGCCGTGTTGCAGCGGCACCGAGCCTCCATGCAGTGGTGGCCCTCGCCGACGCGTTCCGCACGCGTGCAGGAAGATGTCGACGAGACACTCGGCATGCTGGGGCTGCACCCCTATGCGAACCGGGTGGTGGGACAACTGGCACTGGGCGAGCAGCGGCTTGCGGAGATCGCCCTGGCACTCGCGATGAAGCCCCAGGTGCTGCTCCTCGATGAACCGGGCGCAGGCGTACCGCAGGGAGAAGGCGGCCGGATCATGGAAGCCATCGGGAGCTTGCCGAAAGATCTGTCCGTCCTGCTGATCGAGCACGACATGGACCTGGTGTTCCGGTTCGCGTCGCACATCATCGTCCTGGTCGCCGGTGCGGTAATGGTCGAGGGGACGCCGCAGGAAGTCGCTGCCAACGAGCAGGTCAAGCAAATCTACTTCGGACGAGACGGTCATGCCCAAGCCCACCATTGAACTCCGGTTCGACGACGTCACCGCAGGCTATGGCGGCCTGCCAGTCCTCGAGCATCTCAGCCTCAGCGTACGCGAAGGCGAGCGCCTCGGCCTGATCGGGCGCAACGGCGCCGGCAAGACCACGACGCTCGCGACGGCCATGGGCCTCGCCGACCTGATGAAGGGGCGCATTCACTTCGGCGGCGACGACATCAGCAACGCGAGCACCTACGCACGCTCGCGCGCAGGCCTCGGCTACGTACCGCAGAGCCGCGACATATTTCCCTCACTGACAGTGGAGGAGAACCTGCTGTCGGGCCTGCAGGGACGCTCGGCGAGCGTTGCCCTGCCACCGATCTATGCGCTGTTTCCACGGCTCAAGGAGCGCCGACGCAACGGAGGCACACAGCTATCGGGCGGAGAGCAGCAAATGCTGTCGGTAGCACGAGCACTCGTCGGGCAGCCGCGCATCCTGTTGCTCGACGAACCGCTGGAAGGCTTGGCGCCGATGGTGCGCGAGGAGTTGATGGATGCCATCGTCCGGATGAGTAATCAGCTCGGCGTTGGCTGCATCATCGTGGAGCAGCATGTGGATGTCGTTCTCGAGTTTTCCAACAACGTGATCGTGCTGGAACGGGGCCTGGCCGCCTACTCCGGGTCTGCGGCGGTGCTGAGCGGCGAAGAGGCATTGCTGAACCGCACCATCGGCATCCAGAAATGCTGAAGACGAACTCATCGTTGGTTCAACGTGGATCCGCACATGACACCCTCTCCTGATTCACCTTCAGAACTGCGGCAGCATTGGCGCTACGTCCTGGGTTGCTTCCTCGGCCTGGCCAGCGGCGTCTCATCGCTGTACTTCTACAGTTCAGGTCTGTTTCTGAAGCCGCTCGCCGCCGAGTTCGGATGGACCCGAGGCACCGCGTCCCTGGGCTCGCTGATCAGCAGCGTGCTGCTCGGATGCGCGGCGCCGTTCATCGGACAGGTGATCGACCGGTATGGCGCGCGACGCGTCACCCTGCTCTCCCTGGTGGGCCTATCGACCTCGTTCCTGCTTCTGGGCGTTTGGACGCAGGGGCTGGCCAGTTTTCTGGCGTTGGTCACTGTACTGACACTGCTCGGTGGCGCGACCTCGCCCTTGTCTTTCACAAGGATCCTCGTGGGCAAGTTCGCTCGGCAACGCGGACTGGCCCTGGGCATCGCCATCACCGGAACGGGCGTCGGGGCCATCCTGATTCCGCTGATCGTCACGCCGGCCATCGCCAAATTCGGATGGCGAGCCACCTACCTGGGCCTTGCGGCCGTCGTCCTTGCCCTTTTGCCATTGATTGCCTACTTCCTGCGGGGTGCGGATGCGGCCCCTGCGGAGAAGGGCCGCCGTGCCCCCGCCGGAAGTAACCTGAAGGCTCTGGCCGATCCGCACTTCTTCCGCATTGCCGCAGTCTTCCTGTTGTGCTCGGTCGGCATCTTCGGCACGATCGTGCACGTCGTTCCGATGCTCACCGACCTCGGGCTTTCCCCGAACCGCGCCGCCGGTCTCGCCAGCATCCTTGGCGTGGCGGTCATCGTCGGACGAATCGTCACCGGCTTTCTGCTCGACATGTTCGATGCCGCGCGCTTGTCGGCGACGCTCTTCATGCTGTCTGCCACCGGCATGCTGCTTCTGGCAACAGGCCAACCGGCGCTGGTGCTTCCCGGGTTGCTCATGACTGGCTTCGCGGTCGGCGCGGAGTTCGACCTCGCAGCCTACCTGGTGAGCCGGAAATTCCCGCTGAACCTCTACAGCACCCTCTTCGGGGGTGTCTATGCCACGGTGGCCGTTGGCGCAGGCATCGGGCCATTCCTCGCGGGACGGCTCTTTGACATTTCCGGCAGCTATGTCTCGTGGCTCTGTCTGGCAGCAGGACTTCTGTTTGCAGCCGCAATGATCTGCCTCACGGAGCGTCGGGCCGCCAAGAACCTGAGCGGCATGGCCCCAGCGGCGGGTTCGAGCGAGCGCTGAGTTCGCTGCGCCTTCCGTTTGCTCGCAATGCACAGCCTCCGTGCGCTCCTCGGCCCGCTGCGCGTGTTCGATGCAGTGTGCCGCGCCAAGGGGATCACGCGCGCCGCTCAGGTGCTTCATGTAACGCCCGGAGCAGTCAGCCAGCAAGTCAAGCAGCTGGAGGTCGGGCTCGGAGCGCAGCTGTTTCAAAAATCCGGCCGCGAGATCGAGCTCACCGCGGTGGGCAAACGACTGGCCCACCGCGTCTCGGATGCTTTCGATCGCCTGAACGATGCGCTCAATGACGTGGTCGATATCCAGCTGGACAAGCGGCTGCGCCTGAAAGTGACGCCGAGCCTTGCCATCCGATGGCTGGTACCTCGCCTGCGCGGCTTCTACGCGCAACACCCCGACATCGACCTCGAGATTTCGACCATTGCAATGGCCGACGACATCCGGCTCGAGGGCGCCGACTGCGCGATCCGGCATGGCATGGGAGAGTGGGCCGATGTCGAGCTGGACCACCTCTTCGACGACGAATTTCTTCCTGTCTGCGCACCCCACCTGGCCAGGCATTTGAAGACACCTCGGGATCTGCTGCAAGCCAACCTGCTGCACTCGATGATGCGACCGGAAGCCTGGTCGCTATGGTTCAGTTCGGTCGAACTTGTAGATTCCCCGCGTCTGCATGGAATCACTTTGGCGAATGCTGCGCTGTGCTACCAGGCTGCGGCTGATGGATTGGGGATCGCCATTGCCCAGCGAGCCTACGTGGATGACGACCTCCGCAGCGGGCGGCTCGTCATTGCCGTGGATCACGTCGCCAGAACGGAGTCCGGTTACTACTTGGTCTGCGATCCGCTGAAAGCCGCAGAGGCTCCCGTGAAGCTTTTCAGAGATTGGATCCGTTCTGTCCGGTAGCAACGGGCCTCAGCCATCACCCATGAGCCCCGCTACCGCGTGCGGAGCTGGCTCAAAGAAGGCGTCAAAGGCTGATCGCTGCGATCCCGGCCAGCACGATCACCGCGCCGGCAATGCGGCGCGCAAGATCACCCTCGCCAAACAGTCTGCATGCAACGAGTGAGCCGATGACGATGGAGGACTTGCGCAGTGGCGCGACGAGCGCCACCGGCGCCTTCAGCATGGCGGTGAGAACGAGGATGTAGGCGAGCGGGGAGAACACAGCCACGACGAGGATCGGCATGGCGTCGGCACGGATGGCCGCTCGAATGCGATGGCGTCGGCGCAGCAAACTGGGGGTCAGGATCAGGCTCTGCAGCAGCAGCGTGGCCGCGTAGTAACTCACGGGCGCCAGGTGCAGCGCGATGACCGAGTAGCCATCCCAGACCGTGTAGGCGGCGATCGTCGCCCCGTCGCGGCGCCCCAGAGCAAGCCCTGAAGTGGCCGGCGGCTTGCGCTTCTGAACGGGTTGCCGGTGACGACGAGCATGCCCGCCACGACAAGCGAAGCGCCGAACATCGCCGCAGCGGTGACCTGTTCGTCCAGGAGCAGGATCGCGAACAGCATCGCCAGCATCGGCCCGGTGCCGCGGGCGACCGGATAAACCACCCCCAGCTCGGCGCGGTCGTAGCCCGCCTGCAAGGTCAGAGAGTAAGCGGTGTGCAACACGGCCGAGACAGCGGCGCCCGCCGCGAGCTGCCAGTTGAGCACCTGCTGCCCATTCGCCATGAAGACGAGGCGGATCGGGACGCACAGCAGCGCCGAAGCGTAGGTATAGGCGCAGACGAACAGCAAGGCATCACCGCGCTTGTACTTCGAGGCCAGGTTCCATACCGCATGGGCTACCGCCGCGGCAAGGACCATCGCGACGGTGCCGGGTGGCATCAGGCGATATCAGGCAGGTCGATGCCCGCCCGTTCCGCGCGGCGGGTGCGCTGCGGGTCGCGCAGCGCGAAAGCCGCGACCAGCGCGTCAACCACCACGAGCTGCGCCAGCCGACTCCCGGCCGCGGCCATCTGGGCCGTCAGTGGTGCACCGCCGACGACAAGCGCGATGTTCGCGAGGGTCGCCAGCGGTGTGCCGTACTGGTTGGTGATGGCGATGAGCGAGGCGCCGGCAGAAGATGCCGCATCGGCGATGGCGAGCGTCGTCGAAGTGCGTCCGGTCGAACTGATGGCGATGACGACGTCACCGGGGCCCAGGAGCCGCGTCGCGATCATTGCCGACAGATGGTCCGCAATGCCGACGGTCGTCACGCCGACCGCCCGCAGACGGAAGACCGCATCGGCGGCGACCGTCGCCGAGGGGCCGGCTCCGAATGCGATCACCTGGCGCGCCTGTTCGATGGTGCTGACCGCCCGCTCGAGCGCCGACAGCTCCAGGGCTCCGCCGAGCGCGGTCAGTGCTTCAGTGCCTGCGCGGATCGAGGCCTCGAGCACCGCAGCGGTCGTCGCATCCGCGGTGAGCACGTCAGATGGTGCAAAGAACCCGGTGGTACCGCGGGCACGCGCGATCTCGATCTTCAGTTCGGTGAAACCGCTGAATCCGATCGCACGCGCGGCGCGAATCACGCTCGGCGGCGAAACGCCAGCGCGGGCAGCCACCTGCGCGGTCGTGCTCGCGCCAACGAACAAGGGATCGGCGAGCAGGAGCTCGACGACCTTTGCCTCGCTGGCAGCGAGATCGCCAGCTCGGGCCTGGATGCTTCCGATCAACTGCAACAAGCGCGCGTCGCCTGAAACTCCGTTACCATATTCTTCCATTATGCGTAATAGATTACGTCACGCTCGTGACGAACGCAAGCATGGCGTGCGCGAACGCTGAGCGAGACGCTTGAAGGAGTCTGTGTTCATGAATACAACAAGGGCTGCATCCATCGCCGTTGTGGGTCCGGGTGCCATCGGCACCGCGGTCGCGGCAGCACTGCACGAAGTCGGTCGCACACCGTTGCTGTGTGGCCGCACACCCCGGGATTGCCTGACGCTTCAGGATGGCGATCGCCTCATCACCGTTCCCGGTCCGGTGCGGGTGGATCCCGCACAAATCGGGGGGACGGTCGACCTCGTCTTTCTGGCGGTCAAGGCGACACAGATCGAGGCGGCGGCAGGATGGCTCACCGCGTTGAGCGGCCCGAAGACCGTCGTGTGCGTTTTGCAGAACGGCGTCGAGCAGTTGGAGCGGATCGCGCCGCATGCCCGGGCCGGGCAGATCGTTCCCGCGATCGTGTGGTTCCCTGTGCAAGCCCAATCCGACGGCACGGTGCGCCTGCGCGCAGACATGCGCCTGAGCCTGCCAGACGCGTCGCACGCCCGCGTGGCGGCCGAGGCGCTGCAAGGTACACGGTGCCATGTCGAGCTGGCCGCGAACTTCCGCACACTGGCCTGGCGCAAGCTGCTGCAGAACGCGGTGGCCGGACTCATGGTGCTCACGCACCGCCGCTCGGGCATGTTCGGCCGGTCCGATATCGCCGAGCTCGCCCTTGCCTATCTGCGGGAATGCCTGGCCGTGGCGCGCGCCGAGGGCGCAGAACTCGACGACGGGGTGCCGCAGGAGATTCTCGACAGATTCCAGGCCTCTCCCGCAGACATGGGCACCTCCATCCTCACGGATCGCGAAGCCGGGCGGCCGCTCGAATGGGATATCCGCAACGGTGTCGTCGCGCGTCGCGGCCGGGCTCTGGGCATCCCCACGCCGATCAGCGATATCCTGGTGCCGCTGCTTGCAGCCGCGAGTGACGGCCCTGGCTGATCCTGCTGCGGCCGATGAGCGCACTGTCGCGCCTCTTCCTCTTCGGCGCCGCAATCCTCAGTCGAGTTGCTGTCCAGCCGGTGTGCGATCACAAGCCGCCACAGCCCTAATCCGCTTTGAATCCCGAAGCTTTGACCACAGGTTCCCAAAAGGCACGCATTTCGCTGAACCTGGCTCGAGCCTCAGCCGGCGAGCTTCCCGTCTCCACAAAGCCGAGCGTGCGGATCTTGCGCGCGAACTGCTCCGTTGCAACGGCTTTCCGGATCGCAGTGCTCCATTCGGAGACGACGACTGCAGGCGTTCCAGGAGGCAGGCATATGGCCAATACGCCAGCTGCGGTGAGCTCCTTTCGGCCGAGCTCGCCGAACGTAGGAACGTCAGGCAGAAGCGGCGAGCGTTGCGCAGAGGTGACTGCCAGCACGCGAAGCTTGCCGGCGTTGTGGTGCTGTGCAAAGTCTCCGACAGTTGAACTTCCCGCTGCGACATTGGCGCCGACGAGGTTCACGATCATCGGGGCAGCGCCCTGAAACGGCACGTCCTGTAGGGGGGTCCCGATGACTTTGGCGATCTGCAATCCCAAGAAATGGGTCGGGCCTCCCGGTGCGGCATGGCCGAAGTTGGCATGCTCAGGATGGGCCCGCACCCATTGGGCATATTCGGCAAAGGTCTTGACGGGCGAGGATACGGGTACGGCCAGCGCCATCGGAAACTCAACCACGGTCGACGCCGGCAGGATATCCCGCTGCGCAGCGTAGTTGAGTTTGTTGAAGACGAATGGGTAGATCGATTGCAGGAAGTCAGGACACAACATGGCCACGCTTCCGTCGGCGGGGGCGGCACGCAGCGCATCGATCGCGATCTTTCCGCCGGCTCCGGGCCTGTTCTCCACCACGACTGTGCGGTTGAGCGGCTCATGCAGCTGATCCGCAAGCGTCCGTGTGACGACATCGAGTGTCCCGCCAGGCGAGAAGCCCACCAGAATCCTTGCGGGCGGTCGGCTGGCTGACTGCGCGATGGCCGACGGCGTGCCGAAGGACGCGGCAACGATGAGTGCGAGGCTACAGAGCCAGGCGGTACTCGGTTTGTTCAAGAGCTGCTCCAGGGAAATTCAGCTAAGTCACGTCGGTTGTTGCGACGTCGGCACGAGGCCACTCGAGAGATTCGGGCGCAGAGCGACCCACGACGCTTGCGCCCTCTGTGCAAGTCAAGTCAGCGACCCCGGAAAACCGGGGCGCGCTTGTCGGCGAAGGCACGGCGCCCCTCCAGTCGGTCCTCGCTGTCCCTGAGCACTCCAAAGGCCTGGCGCTCCAGTTCCAGTCCACCGGCAAGCGGCAGCTCCCGTCCGGTCATCGCCAGACGCTTGGCCGCGGTCATCGCCAATGGCGCATTGGCGGCCATTGCGCGTGCCAGGTTGATCGCCGTTTCCTGCAGCTCGGAGAGGGCAACCACCTTGCTGACCAATCCGATCCGCAACGCTTCGGTGGCATCGATGCGTTCGCCCGTCAGCAGCATCCACATCGCGTCCGACTGGCCCACCGCGCGAATCAGGCGCTGCGTGCCCCCGGCGCCTGGGATGCTGCCGACACGCACTTCCGGCAAGCCGAACTGCGCGTTGTCGGAACAAATGCGGATGTCCGCAAGCAAAGCCAGTTCCAGTCCACCGCCCAGGGCATAGCCATTGATCGCGGCGATGACAGGCTTGTCGGTCTGCAGCGTGCCGAAATTGGAATGCCGGGTACCGGCGCGAAAGACCTGCCGGGCTGCACTGTCGGCCGGCGGCATCGTTTTCTTGAGATCTGCACCTGTGCAGAACGCACGCTCACCCGCGCCCGTCAGCACGAGTACGCGGATTTCCTCGTCGCTCGAGACCTCGTCCCAGATCGCGAGCAGCTGCTCGTTGGACTCCGGGTCGATGGAATTCATGGCTTCGGGCCGATTCAGGGTGACGATGGCGACGCCATCCTGGACTGTTTTGACGATGGGCATGGGTTTGTCTCAGTTCGAAGGAGAGTCGGCGGCGATGACCGCCTCGATATTTGCTGGCGGCATGCCGAGTTCGGCCAGCACTTCGCGGGTGTGCTGTCCGAGTGTTGGAGCGACCCGTCGCGCCTGAGGCCGCTCGCCAACCGCACCGATGACGCTGCGTGGCAGCGTCAACGCACCTGCGACCGGGTGCAGCAAGGTCTCTGTGAGTGCCGCTTCGACGAAGGGCGCGGACTGCGCGACCTCGGCATAGTTGTTGATCGGACCGCAGATGATGTCCACGGCCGCGAACTGCTCGAGCCAGAAGGCACGGGGATGCGCCAGCATGCGTGCTTCGAGCAGGCGCAACAGCGCCTCACGGTGCTGCAACCGATCCTTGTTCTCAGCGAAACGCGGGTCGGATACAAGCTCAGGCGCACCGATTGCGGTACACAAGGCCTGCCATCGGGCGGGGTGATAGGCCGCCACCATGATCCACCCGTCGGCGCAACGCAAGGCCTCGTTCGGCGTCGAATACGGCGCTGCGTTTCCCTGCGGGCCGGGCACATGGCCGTCTGCGAAATAGGACGCGAAACTCACATGCTGTAGCGCGATGGCGCTGGCGAACATGCTTGCTTCCACGTGCTGGCCCAACCCCGTGCGTTGGCGATCCGCGAGGGCAGCCAGGATCGAGATGGTCGCGAACGACCCCGTGACAAGATCGACAACGGGCACTGGCACCTTGCACGGCTGCCCATCGGGCGTGCCGGTGACGCTCATGAGGCCGCTGACGGCTTGCAGCACACCGTCCACCCCGGGCAGGTCTCTTGCGGCCCCGTGCTGACCGTACGCGGAGACGGAGCAATAGATCAGCCGCGGATTGGCCGCAGCCACCGTGGCGTAATCAAGCCCCAGGCGTTCCATCACGCCCGGGCGGAAGCTCTCCACCAGCACGTCCGCCTGCGCGACCAGCCGCAGCGCCGCTTGCCGGTGGGTCGGCTGCTTCAGATCGAGCACGATGCTGCGCTTGTTGCGATTGAGCGCCAGGAAAGGAACGCCCTCGCCATGAACCCAGGGCGACAGCGCTCGCGAAAGATCGCCTGTGGGGGCTTCCACCTTCACGACATCGGCCCCCAGGTCGGCCAGGCACAGTGTGCACGTGGGACCCGCCATGACCTGGGTGAAGTCGATCACCTTCAATCCGCCCAATGCATTAGCGAGCATGCGACCTTCGATCTCGTTGGATGTTCTTGTTGGGTTCGCATCGGTTCATTACACCGACGGACTGCTGAGACTGCGTCCGCCGCAAACGTACAGCAGCTGCCCCGTGACGTAGCTGGAGCCTGGCTCCGCGAAGAATCGAACGGCGCGACCGATGTCTTCTGGCTGGCCGATGCGCTCCATCGGCACGGTCTTGTGAAGACCCTGCCTGACCTCCTCGGTGAGCGTTTCAAACAGCGGGGTCTCGACGATGCCCGGCGCAATGGCATTCACCGTGATGCCCTTGCGCGCATATTCCAGCGCCAGTGAGCGGGTCAGGCTCACCACGGCGCCTTTGGAAGCGGAATAGGCCGCCTGGCCGCGATTGCCCAGCCAGGCACGGGAACCGATATTGATGATGCGTCCGAACCGGTTCTCCGCCATCTGGGTCAAGACCGCCTTGGAGCAAATGAATTGCGAATGGAGGTTGACCTCGATCACGCGGCTCCAGAAGGCCAGATCCATCTTGGAAACAAGCTTGTCTCCACCGATGCCGGCGTTGTTGACCAGGATGTCGATGCGTGCATGGGAGGCCAGCAGCTGGGCCACCGTCGACTCCACTTGCTCCACGGAGCTCACGTCAACCTTGAAGGTCTTCACGTCGACCCCTTCACTCGCAAGGCTGCGCTGGGCGGTTTGCAGGGCTTCGTCGTCGAAGTCCCACAGCGCGATGCGGCAGCCGGCCAGCGCCAGTTCGCGGGCGATGCCAAGGCCGATGCCCTTCGCCCCTCCGGTCACGACGGCGACGAGGCCTTGCAACGAAGCAGGCGCGGTTGGATTTGTCTGGTTCATGTCGACCCGATCAGAGCGAAAGAATATGGATGGCGCAGGCGGCGTGATCCACGCCCCAGATACCGCCGCCAGTCACCTGCGTGAGGCCGATGCGCGCCCCCTGCACTTGCCGTGCTCCCGCGCGGCCTTGCAACTGCTCGCAGACTTCCACGATCTGTGCGACACCGGTTGCGCCGGGCGGATGTCCCTTTGCCAGAAGGCCGCCACTCGGATTGACAGGCACCCGCCCGCCCAGGGCGGTCGCACCGCTGTGCAGCAACGCAGCCGCATCGCCGCGATCGCAAAGCCCCAGCGCCTCGTAGTAGAGCAATTCGGAGATAGTGAAGGCGTCGTGCACTTCGAGCAGACTGAGATCCTGCGGTCCCACACCGGCCTGCTCATAGGCCAGCCTGGCGGCACGCGCCGTGATCTCGGCCTCCGTCATATCGACCGGGGTGGTTTCGAACAAGCCGGACTGCACCACGGACGCCAGGACCTGAACCGGCTTTGCAACGCCTCGGGTAGGCTTGGTGCTGAGCACGAGGGCCGCTGCGCCGTCGACCACGGCGGGACAGCACTGCAGCAGCGTGAGCGGCTCGGCCACGGGGCGGGACGCAAGAATCTCCTCGCGGGTCGCCAGCTTTGCAAACTTGGCGATGGGATTGAGAACACCGTGCTTTCGGTTCTTCACGGAGATATCCGCGAGCGTCTCGAGCTTGAGCCCGTGGTCGTGCATGTATCGCCGAGCGCGCATGGCGTACAAGGCGGGCATGATCATCCCCCGCCTGTTGTTCCAGTCTTGCTGACTCAGCTGCAGCGGCCCGCCCCCCAGACCGCTCAGATGGTCCATTCCGAACACCAGGACGGTGTCGTACTGACCGACCTTGAGCGCCTGCAATGCAAGATTCAATGCGGTCGCGCCGCTGGAGCAGGCGTTGTCCACGTTGTAGACGGCGCCCCCGTGCGCATGCAGTTCACGCAGTGCACGCTGCCCCGGCAGCATGGCCCCGAGCGCGTTGCCGCAGTAGAACGCCTGGACTTCGGAAAGTCGCGTGCCGGCATCTTCCAGGGCGCCAAGAATGGCCGACTGGACCATGGCCTCTTCGGTGAGCTCCGGAAAGCGGCCGAAGTCGGTAATGCCCACGCCGGTGATCATTGGTTGCTTCATTTCATTGCTCCTGGAAGGCGTAGTCGGGTGTGCCGTCCGGCAACGCGAAGGGCACCACTCGCACGCGGCTTTCGATCGCAGGCGGACTTCCATCGAACAAGAGCCGACCGAAGGCGCGGACGCCCGACTCGAAGTCGACCATCGCCAGTGCGTAGGCGGGCTTGTCTTTGCCGGGATGGACCACCGTGAAGCTGTAGAGGGACCCGGTCGGGCCGAGCTCGATTTCCTCGATCGGCTGGTCGTGGTGGACGAACTCGATCGGCGGAAACTGGGGTGGCTGGCCGCCTGCCTGTGTGGCCACAAGCACCATGCCGCCGGGGGTGTCACGGATGTGGGAATCCGTGCGCTTGATGATCTTCAAAGGTGTCTCCTGTTCCGGTGGCGATGGCCACGGCAACAGGAAGTGTGGTGACCCAGGGCCGCCCCGTCATTGGATTTGTGCTGCGCATTCTTTAGCCTTCCTAAAGCGTGCAAAGCGTGTAGTTCTGCTAAAGCCAGAGCAGCCGAACTGCAAGGACGCGCGCCCTGCGCACGCGCATACTGAATGAATGAAAGAACAAATCAGCGTTCCGGTCACCTTGATGCGCGGCGGCACAAGCAAGGCTGTTTTTCTCGCGCAGCGTGACGTGCCCTCCGATCCACAAGCGCTGCAGCGATTCCTTCTGGCTCTGTTCGGCAGCCCGGACGTGCGCCAGATCGACGGGCTTGGAGGCGCCGACATCCTCACCAGCAAATGCGCAATCATCGGGCCGCCCTCGCGACCTGACGCAGACATCGACTACACCTTTGTGCAGATCGGGATCGATCAGCCGAGCGTGAGCTTCGAGATCGTCTGCGGCAACATTTCATCGGCCACCGGGGTCTACGCGCTGCAGGAGCGATTGATTCCCGTGCAGGAGCCCGCCACCACCGTGCGAGTGCACAACACCAACACCGGCAAGATTCTGCGCATGGTGGTGCAATGTGCCCACGGCGAGCCGCGCGTGGAAGGCGACACCGAAGTGGATGGGGTGCCCGCCAAGGGCGCCGAGGTCGCGTTGGATTACTCCGGCACCAGCGGTGCCACCACGGGCAGGTTGCTGCCCACCGAGCAGGCACGTGATTCGGTCTACGTCTCCAAACTCGGCCGCGAGATACCCGTCTCGATCGTCGATGTGGGAACGGCGTGTGTCTTCATCCGCGCCGCGGATCTGGGCGTTACCGGCACGGAGCTTCCCGGTCAGCTCAATCCTGATATCTACGAGATGGCCGAGGAAGTCAGGCGCTGGGCCGCCGATCGTTGCAACCTGCCAGCGTCAGGAACCCTCACGCCCTACCAGATCCTCATCAGCGCAGCGCAGGACTACCGAACCATCGGCGGCGATCGAATCGTCAAGTCGTCGGAGGTCGACTTCGTTGCGCGCATGGTTCTCAATGGCGGCGCGATGCACAAGGCCTTTCCAGGCGGGGGCTCGGTCTGCCTTTCCGTGGCAGCACAGATCGCAGGGACGATCCCGGCTGAGGCGCGAGGCAGTCATGCCGGCCCGACGCGCATCCACATCGGCCATCCGAGTGGTGTGATCGGAATTTTTGCGAACGTGGCTCGCACTGCCGACGACGAGTGGACGGTCCGAGAAGTGCACTTCACTCGAACCGCTCGGCGGCTGTTTGACGGAACCGCCTACGTGAGGCGAGCCCTCCTCGAGGTTGGTTGATCTCACCGAACTGCCGAGACATTGCAATGATGACGCAAGATCTTTTTTCTCTGCGAGGCCGCACGGCTCTCGTCACGGGTGGCTCACGCGGTATCGGTCGCATGATCGCCGAGGGATTCCTGGCGCAAGGTGCACGCGTCTACATCAGCGCGCGCAAAGCCGCGGCATGCGATCTGGCGGCCTCGGAGCTGTCGAAGCACGGCCATTGCGTCTCGCTGCCGCACGACGTCTCCACGCTCACCGGCTGCCAGGCCCTGGCCGCTGCCTACGCGCAGCATGAAAGCACCTTGGACATCCTGGTCAACAATGCCGGCGCCGCCTGGGGAGAGGACTTCGATGCTTTCCCCGAAAGCGGCTGGGACAAGGTGGTCGATCTCAACATGAAGACACCCTTCTTCTTGACGAAGGCACTGTCCGAACCGCTGCGCGCGGCGGCCAAGGAGCGTGTGGGGAAGATCATCAACATTGCCTCCACGGATGGCATTGCGCTCAACCCTCAGGAGAACTACTCCTACGTCGCCAGCAAGGCGGGCTTGATCCACCTGACCCGGCGAATGGCGCTGCGCCTGGCGCAGGACAATATCGCGGTCAGCGCCATTGCACCTGGTGCGTTTCCGTCCGAGATGAACCGCAACGCGCGCGACCGCGGCGACGAACTGTCCGAACACATACCCGCCAGACGCATCGGCACTTCAGAGGACATCGCAGGCGCTGCGATCTTCCTGGCGTCGCGCGCAGGTGACTACGTGATGGGCGCTACCCTGGTGGTGGACGGTGGTGTGACCCACGCCCGGGCCTACAGGTGAGTGTGTCCATGGGATGGCCGCTGGTGTCCGCGACGCGCTGACCGGAAATCACGTGTCATCCACCGACCCGAAAGCGGTCGTTGATGTAGGTAGCGGGTGGCTTTCCAAAAGCCTTCTTGAACATCGTATTGAAGGCAGAGGGCGATTCATAGCCCAGCTCGTAGGCGACTTGCTGGACGGTCGCGCCACCGGACAGCTCGCGAAGCGCCACGATCATCTGCAGCTGGCGCCGCCAGCGGCCAAAGCTCAGGCCCGTCAACGAGGTGCACAGTCGATTCAACGTTCGATCGCTCATGCCCAGCTCGCTTGCCCAGTTCGTCTGGGTCCTGCGATCGGAGGGATCGAGCATCATCGCCGTTGAGATCTTTCTAAGCCTTGCATCCTCGGGCATCGGCAGGAACATTTCTTCCGTGGGCATCGCGCAAAGCTGGTCAAGCAGCACCTGCGCCATTCGATCGGTCGGCCCGCCGGCTTCATACAAAGGCGGCAATCCTGCGAGGTACTGGATCATCTCGCTGAGCATCGGGCTGATGCGCAAGGTGCAGCAACGATCAGGCAAGGGGGCAGCGCCAGGTTCCACGAAGAGGTAGAAAATCAGCGCGTTCGCCGTTCCTCGGTTGCTGTGCGGAGTGCCGCCCGGAATCCACACGCCAGCCTGGGGCGGAACCATCCACAGGGCACCGGTCACCTCGCAAGAGACGGCACCGCGCAATGCGATCACGAGCTGGCCGGACCGGTGCTCGTGCACAGGAATCTCTCGCTCGCGCGCTGCCACGTCCACACGCAGTGCCATCACGGGTACTGACGGTTCATAGTCCAGACCTGGTTCGCTGAATTCTGCACTTCGCATATTGAAAAGGTTGGTGTTGCTCCCGCCATCGCGGCTTGTTCCTGCATTGGAATCGGTGCTCGGCTCGAAACGGGTGAGATCGGCGCATGGGCCAAGCGGCCATTGTTCCAGTTGCTGAGTCGAAGGCACACAGCCGCCACGCTGCAGCGCCTGTACCCCGGCCGTGGTGAAGGGCAAGGTCCGCCCATCCCAAGCCCAACGAGAACGGATCGCGTTGGTGCAGGCTCCTCATCGTTGCCAGGGCACGCCCGTCTCAGCGATGACCGAAAAGAGAAGTCATTCGTCCAACTTTGCAATTCTCGGCTCGAGTGCCGGTCACTAGCATCGTTGCATGAAAATGATTCGCAACAAGAATGAAATGGTTTCGGCCCTGCCACTGCTCATTCTTCTCATCGGCCTGGTGCTCATTGGCGCTGCGAGCTGGTCATGCTGTACCGCGGAAGGCGCCCCGCCGGAATCGATCTCGCTGCGCTTCAGCACGCCGCTGTGTCCAACGATTCCGGCGCAGGAACTGGCACAGCTGGCTGGCCCCGCCCATCAATGGCTTCGCGCTTCTGCCAGCATCACCCTCGGCGGTTTGCGCTTGCGCTCGCGTTTCCCATGGAAGCGTGCTCGCGCGATTTCTCGGGGTGCAGCATGATCGCGCTGCCGCGTTTCTCTCGGCAGGAGTTGCTCTTTTCTCTCAAGAGCTTCGTCGCCGCCATGCTTGCGCTTTACCTGTCGAGCCGCTTCGGGTTACCCCGGCCCTTCTGGGCCATGATGACCGCTTACATCGTGGCCCACCCTGTGGCCAGCCATGTGCGCTCCAAGGCGCTCTATCGCTTTCTGGGCACCTTGCTGGGGTGCGCAGCGACCGTGGTGCTCGTCCCTTCGCTGTCCGGGTCCCCGGAACTCCTGTCGCTGGCCTTGGCGCTGTGGGTGGGACTGTGCCTATATCTTTCGCTGCTGGACCGAAGCGCGCGCTCTTACGTCTTCATGCTGGCTGGCTACTCAGCCGCTTTGATCGGCTTTCCTCTGGTAGAAGCGCCCGCGGCGATGTTCGACACGGCCGTCGCACGGGTCACTGAAATCGGGCTGGGCATCCTGTGTGCCAGCGTGGTCCACAGCATCGCGCTTCCTGCCGGTCTGGCCCCATCCCTGCTGGGCGTGATGGATCGCGCACTTGGCGATGCGCGGCAATGGCTCACCGACCTGTTGCGCGAGGCACCGGCCGAAGCCAAGAACGCTCGAATTGCAGCGGACCGCCAGCGCTTGGCCCTGGACATCACACAACTGCGTCTGCTGTCCACGCATGTGCCCTTTGACACCACTCTGCGCTGGAGCGGGGGCGCCATCGGCGCCTTGCAAGACCGTATCGCCGCCCTGACCCCGGAGCTCTCGGCGGTGGAGGATTGCCTGCAAGCGCTATGCACCGCCGCAGGCGGTGTGCCGGATGACATCGGCTCGACCTTCGCGCAGCATTCGGGCTGGCTGGCCCCGAGCGCGACGAACGCGAGAGTGGACGAAGCGCGCGCCGCCTTTCGCGCCATCGCGGACGGTCCGGCCGCTTCGCCGTGGGTCCGCGCGCTGCGGATCGATCTGGCAACCCGCCTGGAGGACCTGGTCGCGCACTGGGATGCCTGCACCACGTTGCGCAACGATATCGACGCTGGTATTGCCGGGAACCCGGTGCCGTTGCAGCGCACCGCGGCCCTGGGTCGCAGGGTGCTTCACCTGGACAGAGGGCTCGCGTTGCGGTCGGCGATCACTGCGGTGTTGGGCACCTGCCTCTCGTGCGCACTCTGGATTGCGACGGGCTGGCCCTCGGGATCCGCCATGGCCATGGGCGCTGCAGTCTTTTGCAGCTTCTTCGCCACCATGGACGATCCAGTGCCTGCCATGCACAAGTTCATCACGGCGCTGTTGTGGTCGTTGCCCGTGTCGGCTTTCTATGTCCTGGGGGTCATGCCGCTGGCACATGACTTTGGCATGCTGGTGCTGTGCATCGCGCCTGTGTTCTTGGTGGTCGGGTGCTACATGGCACGACCGGCCAGTTCCTTGTCGGCCCTTGGCATGTTCTTCGGCGTCGCCGGAACGCTCGCCCTTCAAGATACGGCCACCGCCGATTGGGTGAGCTTCATCAGTTCCAACCTGGCCTTGTTCGTGGGTTCGGTGATCGCGGCCCGCGTCACCGCTCTCATGCGCAGCGTGGGGCGTGACTGGACGGCCAGGCGCATACGCCGTGCGACATGGCACGACCTCGCCGATCTGGCCGCCCCTCCGCAGGAAGCATCCGCCCGAGACGCCTTTGCCTCACGCATGCTCGACAGGATCGCGCTGTTGGCGCCGCGCGTCGCTCCTGACGGTCCCGAAGCAGTCCAGATCGCAGCACACAGCGCGCTCCGCGAACTGCGCATGGGGGCAGACATCGCTGCGCTGCAGCGGCATCGCGGGCGCCTTCCGGGAGAACCGGTCAGCCGCCTCTTCAGGGAATTGGCGCTCGTCTTCCGCGCCCAGGTGGCAGGAGCGCCACCGCGTCATGCATCGCTGCTGCCGCATATCGATCGGCTGTTGCTTGACGCCCTGATGACGGGCGCCGAGCGGCCTGCCGTCGCGGCACTTGCGGGCCTTCGACGCAACCTCTTTCCAACCGCTCCCGCCGCGCTCCAACCATGATCGAAGTCAACCTTCTTGGCGTGCAGTTGCCCTGGCTTTTGCTGCTGGCAGCCGGCGCGCTGCCGTGTGCCTGGGCAACGCGCCGCCTGCTGGCCATCGTCGGTGCCTACCGATGGATCTGGCACCCCGCCCTGTTTGACGTTGCGCTGTACGTCCTGCTGCTCTGCGCCTTGGCTTCTCTCACCGGCGCAACCACCGCCTCGTCTTGAAACCCGGCCCGCTTCAATCCATGAAATCTGACGCCCTCCCCTTGCCCATCTGGACTTCCCGTCTTGCCCGTTCCGTCGTTCGTCTGTTGGTCACCGTGCTGATGGTGGCCGCAGCCGGCTGGGCGGGCTGGCGCTTATGGGACCACTATGAACTCGCCCCGTGGACACGCAACGGACGCGTGCGGGCCAACGTCGTGCAAGTCGCGCCTGACGTGTCTGGCATGGTCGCGAATGTGGCGGTGCACGACAACCAGTCCGTTGCCGCTGGCGCCTTGCTGTTCTCGGTGGACAAGGCCCGCTTCGAACTGGCGCGAGAGCAGGCCCAGGCCGCCGTCGCGACGCAGCGCATCGCGATCAGCAACCAGCGCATCACACTCGCGCAGGCGCAGCGCGAGAGCAAGCGCAATTCCGACCTGGGCGATTTGATCTCGCTGGAAGCTCGCGAGCAGTCGCGCCTGAAGGTTGACCAGGCCAAAGGCGCACTTCAAGCGGCCGAAGCGGCATTGCGGCAGGCGCAGGTCGCGTTGAATACCTCGACGTTGAACCTGGAACGCACCCAGGTGCGCGCACCCGTCGCTGGGCTCGTGACCAATCTCGACCTGCGCCAGGGCGCCTATGCGAGCGCCGGCCACCCGGTGATGGCGTTGGTTGACGCGGGTTCCATCTATGTCGAAGGCTACTTCGAGGAAAACAAGCTGGCTCGGATTCATCAGGGCGACCGCGTACGAGTCACGCCCATGGGCGCCGCGGCGCTCGAGGGCACCGTCGAAAGCATCGCGGCCGGAATCGCAGACCGTGACCGCAGCACCAGCGCCAACCTGCTTCCCAGCGTCAATCCCACGTTCAACTGGGTGCGGCTTGCACAGCGCGTTCCCGTGCGCGTGAAACTCGATCAGTCGTCCTCAGGCGCGCGTTTGGTGGCAGGCCAGACGGTCACCGTTGAAATCCTCGAGACTGCCCGGAACACGACTGCCACGGCCCGGACTTCGGAGAACCGCGGATGAACGCCATGTCCCGACTCCTGGCCGCCGCCACGGCGGCAAGCGCACTGCTCACCGGTTGTGCCCACCCACCCGTGGGGCCGGAC
>NZ_JBGLYN010000054.1:0-41722 GCF_047304045.1 Variovorax sp. Varisp85 | reverse complement strand
GCCTCATTGGCCCCAAGCCCCGCCGAGACCATCCCCTGGACCGATCCGCAGCGGGCCGAAGCGTTCCGGGCCTGGGTGGCCGCCGTCGCGCCTGCCCACCGGCTGCTGCCCGGCACGGTGCGGCTCGCCTCGGCCGACGCGAGCTTCCGCCGCTATTTCCGCCTCGACACCGCCGACCCCGCCGCGCCGACGCGCATCGTGATGGACGCCCCGCCGGACAAGGAAAACAGCGCCCCCTTCGTCCAGGTGGCGCAGCTGATGGCCGGCGCCGGGGTACTCGCCCCCATGGTGCTCGAATGGGACCAGCCCCGCGGCTTCCTGCTGCTCGACGACCTGGGCCGCCAGACCATGCTGGACGTGATCGATCCGGCCCGGCCCGACGCGAGCCGCCCGCTCTACGACCAGGCCATCGACGCATTGATCCGCTGGCAGCTGGCCTCCAAACCCGGCGTGCTGCCGCCCTACGACCGGGCGCTGCTGGAGCGCGAGCTGGCGCTGTTCCCCGAGTGGTACATCGGCCGCCACCGCGGCATCGCGGTCGAGGGCAAGCTGAAGGAGCGGCTGGAGCGCAGCTTCAAGCTGATCGTCGAGAGCAACCTCGCATCGCCCAGCGTCTACGTGCACCGCGACTTCATGCCGCGCAACCTCATGGCCGGCAACGGTCCCGCGCTCGGCGTGCTCGACTTCCAGGACGCGGTCTACGGCCCCATCACCTACGACGTCGCCAGCCTGATGCGCGACGCCTTCCTGAGCTGGGACGAGGAATTCGTGCTCGACGTCACCATCCGCTACTGGACGGCGGCGCGCAAGGCCGGCCTGCCGGTCGACGAGGACTTCGGCGCCTTCTACCGCGCAGTCGAGTGGATGGGGCTGCAGCGCCACCTGAAGGTGGCCGGCATCTTCGCGCGCCTCACGCTGCGCGACGGCAAGCCCAAGTACCTGGCCGACACGCCGCGCTTCATCGCCTACATCCGCGCCACCGCCAGCCGCTACATGGAGCTGACGCCGCTGCTGCGCGTGATCGACGAAGTCGAGGGCACCTCGGCCCTCACCGGCTTCGCCTACGGCCGCGTCTGAAGGAAAACGGCTGCCCACGCCATCGATTTCACAGCATGCCGCGTTTTCACTGTTCCGTGCCGCTGACCGCCGGCGCCAGCCTGGCGCTGCCGGCCGGCGCCGCACGCCATGTTCAGGTGCTGCGGATGCAGCCCGGCGATGCGCTCACGCTGTTCGACGGCGCAGGCGGCGAATACGCGGCGACGGTCGAGCGCATGGGCCGCAGCGAGGTCGCGGTGACGGTCGGCGCGCACCAGCCGGTGGAGCGTGAAGCCCCGCGCGCCGTGCATCTCGCGGTCGGGATGCCGGCGAACGAGCGCATGGACTGGCTGGTGGAGAAAGCCTCCGAGCTCGGCGTGGCGAGCATCCAGCCGCTGGCCACGGCCCACGGCGTGCTGCGCCTGTCGGGCGAGCGCGCCGAGAAGAAGCGGGCGCACTGGGAGGCGATCGCGGTCGCGGCCTGCGAGCAGTGCGGGCGCAACCGGGTGCCGGTGGTCCTTCCGGTGCAGTCCTTTTCGGGCTGGCTCGATGCGCAGCACGACACGGGGTCGACCGCCGTGCGCCTCGTGCTGAGCCTCGCGGAGGGCACGCGCGCCCTTCCTGCGGTGCAGATCCCCGATGGCCATGGCGCGGTCGTCCTGAGCGGCCCCGAAGGCGGCCTGAGCAGCTCGGAAGAACAGCAGGCCATTGCCCGCGGCTTCGCTCCCGTCACCCTTGGCACGCGCGTGCTGCGCGCCGAAACCGCGGCGCTGGCCGCGCTGGTGTGCCTCGCCGGCCTCTAGGCAGGCCGCGCAAGGTGGTGTTTTCCGCAACGCGCGCGCGGAAAGCCTGAGAAACAATCGTTACTCTACTGAGACAAAAGAAGGACTGTCGATGTCCCGCTCGCCAGGTCCACTGCGCCTCGCCCCTCTCGTCCTTGCCGCGCTGGTGTGCGCCGCACAGGGCGCGCTCGCCCAGAGCCCGGCTGTCGCCCCCACGCCCGCGCAGGTCAGCCCCGATGTCGACAAGGCCTATGCCCAACTGATGGCAGCACCGGCCATCCAGAAGCTGCTCGACGCAGTCAGGGCCGACCACGAGCGCTCGGTCGAAGACCTGAAGATGCTCACCGAGATCGAGGCGCCACCGTTCAAGGAACAGAAGCGCGCCGAAGCCTTTCTCGCGCGCATGAAGGCGTTCGGCCTGACGCACGCGAAGATCGACGCCGAAGGCAACGTGGTCGGCCTGCGCAAGGGCACGGGCAACGGGCCGAAGCTGCTGATCTCCGCGCACCTCGACACCGTGTTTCCCGCCGGCACCGACGTGAAGGTCAAGGAGCGCGACGGCCGGCTCCACGCACCGGGCATTGCGGACGACACCCGCGGGCTCGCCGTGCTGCTGTCGTGGCTCAAGGTGCTGAACGACAACAAGGTGCAGACGGTGGGCGACCTGCTGTTCGTCGGCAACGTCGGCGAGGAAGAGCTCGGCAACCTGCGTGGCATGAAGGCCGTCTTCAACGACCACCTCGACATCGACGGCATGGTGGGGCTGGAGCCGTCGCCGCCGGGCGCGGTGCTGGTGCTCGGCACCGCGAGCCACCGCTACGAGGTCACGTTCCAGGGCCCGGGCGGCCACAGCTTCGGCGCCTTCGGCCAGGTGCCCAGCGCCATCCACGGCATGGGCCGCGCCATCGCGAAGATCGCCGACGTGCACACGCCGAGTTTTCCCAAGACGACGTTCACCGTCGGCACCGTGGGCGGCGGGACCTCGGTCAACACCATCGCGCCGGACGCGCGCATGGCCATCGACATCCGGTCGGACGACATGGCCTCGCTGCTGGAGACCGAAAAGAAGATCCTCGCGGCCATCGACGAAGCCGTGGTCGAGGAAAACAAGCGCTGGAACGTCAACACGCTGAGCGTGAGCACCAAGCTCATCGGCAACCGCCCCGGCGGCCGCACGCCGCCCGACTCGGTGATCGTGGAGGCCGCCGTCCGCTCGAACAGCGCCTTCGGCCACAAGACCCTGCTGCGCGGCGGCAGCACCGACGCCAACGTGCCGATCTCGCTGGGCATTCCGGCCATCATCGTCGGCGGCGGCGGCAAGGGCTCGGGATTCCATTCGCTGAGCGAGTCCATCGACGTGACAGACGCGTGGAAAGGCGCGCAGAATTCGCTGCTCACCGTGCTGGGCCTGGTGGGGGTGCAAGGGGTCAGTCCCGCATTGCTCCCCAAACGGACGGCCCGTACCAAGTAATTTGTCACGTTGCCAGTTTGAAAGTGATGTTCCACTTTCAGCTTATGGCCCGCGGCGCCTAACAATGCTGTCGGTCTGTCACACACCAAAAGGAAAAGCCATGGGATTGCTCGATTCAGTACTCGGTCAGGTGCTCGGGGGCGCGGCCCAGCAGCAGCAACCGCAAGGCGGTGGACTGGGCGATCTGGGAGGCCTGGCCGGCGCGCTGGGCGGCCTGCTCGCCAACAACGGCGGGCAGGGTGGCCTGGGCGGTCTGGTCTCGAAGTTCGAGCAGGCGGGCATGGGCGACGTCATCGGCTCGTGGATCGGCAAGGGGGAAAACCAGCCGGTTTCGGGCGATCAGCTGCAAAACGCGCTGGGCAGCGACACCATCGCTGCCATCGCGTCCAAGCTCGGCATCAACGCGCAAACGCTGCTGCCGATGCTGGCCACCATGCTGCCAGCGCTGATCGACCAGCTCACGCCGCACGGCAAAGTCCCGGACCAGGGTCTGGGCAACCACGACGACCTGCTGGGTTCGCTCAGCGGCCTGCTGCAAGGCAGGCAGTCCTGACCGAAGGACTGTCTTCTCCTGAATTCATGCGCCCGCGAGGGCGCTTTTTTTTGGCCGTGCGTGTTGGCCGACAATCCCGCTGGCATCAATCGAGGGAAATGGCATGGCGGGCAGTCGCAAGTCGAAGGAAGAAGGTCTGGACGCGCAGCCCGATGGCACCGTGCGGTGGTCCAAGGGCATGCGCGAGGCGCTCGCGCAATTCAACGACCGGCCCTGCGGCCACTGCGGCGGCCTGCTCTGCGACGAACGCCGCCTCTGCGACAGCCTCGACTTCTTTCGCCGCCACCGCTCCCGCTTCTACCCCCCGCGCGCCGCGCGGCTGCGCATGCTCGACATGCACGGCGCCGCGGCGGCGGAACTGTTCTTCGAGCCGTCCCCGCACAAGGAAGCCGTGACCGACCTGCTGGCCATCCACGATCCGGCGGTCGTTGGCTTCTTCGTGGCCCAGGTCAAGCAGATCGACTGCAAGAACGCCCTCGTCAAGCAGGCGGGCCGCTGGCCGTTGTTCGTGCTGCGCGAGTTGCTGTCGGCGAACCCGGCGCGGCACCAGGCCGGCGCCGCGCTGGTCCTGGAGCTGCTGGCCGCGAACCCCGACTGGCAGAAACCGCTGGAGGCCTCTTGCGACGACGCCCAGCGCAAGACGCTCGCGCGCCTGCAGGAAGACAGCTCCGTCGGAGTGACCGATGCCGCTGTCGATGCCTGGCCCGCGCTGCTGCGGCGCCCGCCGTGGAAGAACCGGCAGGCGCTGCCCGTCATCCCGACGCTGGCCTTGCAGCCCCTGCCGCCGACGGCGCGGCTGCACTGGAGCGATCTGCCGCCACCGCAATACCTGCAGGCCACGGGCGAATCGTCCGACTGGCTGGCCCGCGAACTCCGGGTCTCGCGCGAAAGCGCCGACCGGTGGATGAACGAGTTCGCGCGCAACCAACCCGACGCGCCTGCAGAGGTGCGCGAGGGCGGCACGGTTCACAAGGCCTTGTGGATGCTGGGCCTGCGCCCCGAGCTCATCGAGGCCGTCGCAGCGAACGGCCGCGAGATCGGTCCGGAAGACTTCGGCCCGCTGCCGGGCAACCGCTGGGGCGTCGCCGAATGCATCTGGCACCTGCCCCTGCCGCTGGCTGTCGCGGTATTCATGCATGGGCCACCCCCCATCCTGTACTCGGGCGATGTCTCGCGCGTGCGGCCCATCCTCCATGCGTTCGGCGCTGCCGCGCTGCCGGGGCTGCCGCGCTTTCTCAAGCAGGGCTCTCGCGCAATGTTCGAGCTGGCCTCGGTCATCGAATGGGATCCGCTCGCCGGCTGGATCGCCAGGGGCTTTCACACCAACCGCTGGGTCCGGCGCGAAGCCGGCGAGTGGCTGGCGCGCTATCCCGACACGGCTGCGCGCGGCCTTGTTCCCGTCGCGCTGGGCGAACCCGGCCCCGCGCGCGAGGCGGCGCAGGCCGCGCTGCGCTGGCTGCACGGCGCCAGCCACGCCGGAGCGGTGCGCAACCAAGCCCACGCCTACGGCGCCGAAGCCGCCAATGCGGTGGCGCAGCTGCTGGCCATCGCGCCCGAAGAACTCCTGCCCGACAACCTGCCCGTGGTGCCGAAGGCCTTGCCGCTGGCAGCGCTTCCCCGCCTGATCCTCAAGGCAGGCGGCCACGCGCTACCGCAGGCGGTGGTGCCCGACGTGCTGATGGCGATGATGCTCGGCAAGCCCGACGCCCCCTATCCTGGGCTGGCCGGGCTGCTGGATGCACTCACGCCCGATTCCCTCGCGCGCTTCGGCCGCGCGCTGCTGGCCTGGTGGATCGGCAACGGCCGCCCGGCCAAGGAGCGCTGGATGTTCACGCTGCAGGGCCGCCTCGGCGACGGCGAGACCGCGCGCCAGCTCTACGGCCTGCTGCGCCAGTGGCGCGTTGCGCTCGACCGCGTGCGCGCCTACGACGCGATGGCGATGCTCGGCGAGATCGGCAGCGATGCCGCGCTGATGCACCTGGCCGAACTCGCGCGCCAGACCCGCCACGACGACCTGCGCACGCGCGCCGACCGCATGCTCGGCGAAGTGGCCGAACAGCGCGGCCTCAGCCTCGACCAGCTGGCCGATCGCACTGTCCCCGACCTCGGCCTCGACACGCGCGCCCGGCTGACGCTCGACTTCGGCCCGCGCAGCTTCGAAGTGCGCATGGACGACAACTTCCAGCCTGTGGTGCACGACGCCAGGGGCAAGGTGCTCAAGACGCTGCCCAAGCCGGGCGCCAACGACGACGCCGGCAAGGCCGCCGCTGCGACCACGCAGCTGAAGGAGCTGCGCAAGCTCGCGAAGACCGTGGCCACCACGCAGGTCAAGCGCCTCGAGGCCGCGATGTGCGCGCAGCGCCGCTGGGGCCCCGACGAATTCGTTCCCTTCTTTGCCAACCATCCGGTGCTGCGGGTCTTCAGCCGGCCGCTGGTCTGGGGCCTGTTCGACGCATCGGGCAGGCAGCTCGAAGGCATCTTCCGCATCAGCGCCGAAGGCGAGCTGACCGACCTGCAGGACGACGCCGTCAAGCTGCCCGAGACCGCGCGCATCGGCCTGCCGCATCCGCTCGAAGTCGCGGCCCTCGACCCGTCGCTGGCAACTGCCTGGGCCGCCGTGCTGGCCGACTACGAAATCGTGCAGCCCTTCGAACAGCTGATGCGCCCGGTCTTCGTGCTCGACGAAGCGCTGCGCCCGCGCCGCGAGCTGCCGCACTGGGCCGGCCGCGCCATATCGAACGCCGCCCTCATGGGCCTGGAAACGCGCGGCTGGCAACGCGAGGTGGGCGACGGCGGCATGGTCGACAGCTTCAACAAGGCCGTGCCCGGCGGACGCCGCATCTGTCTGCAAATCGAAGAAGGCTGGTTCGTGCAGGACAGCCCCGAAGGCAAGGAACTTCAGACCGTGCGCGCGGTGGCGCTCGACGGCACCGAAGGCACGCTGGGCGACCTGCCGCCTGTCGTTTTCAGTGAAATCGAACGCGACCTGCAACGCGCGATACGGGACACACCATGAACCGCAACCTCTGGCTGCTCGCCATCTGCCAGGGCTTGCTCCTGACCAACAACGTCACCTTCATCGCCATCAATGGGCTGGTGGGCCTGAGCATCGCGCCGCGCGGCTGGATGGCGACGCTTCCGGTGATGAGCTACGTGATCG
Source organism: Variovorax sp. Varisp85 (assembly GCF_047304045.1). Taxonomy (NCBI): domain Bacteria; kingdom Pseudomonadati; phylum Pseudomonadota; class Betaproteobacteria; order Burkholderiales; family Comamonadaceae; genus Variovorax; species Variovorax sp. Varisp85. The sequence goes on along the minus strand of NZ_JBGLYN010000054.1, from coordinate 34,721 downwards.
GCGGCGCGCTCAGCACCGGGCTGGTAGCTCGCACGCAGCAACGCCTCGGCCGGCGCGGCTCGTTCCAGACCGGGTTGGCGGTGGCGCTGGTGTCGGCCTTGCTGTGCTGCTACGCGGCTGCCACGAAGAATTTCTGGCTGCTGTGCTTCGCCACGGTGGTCGCGGGCTACTACAACGCCAATGCGGGGCTCTACCGTTTTGCCGCGGCCGAGCTCGCGGCGCCGGCGTGGCGCGAGAAGGCGGTGTCGGTGGTGATGGCAGGCGGGCTGATCGGCGCGGTCGCGGGGCCCAACCTCGCGACGGCCACGCGCCAGGTCTTTGCCGTGCCGTTCGCGGGCGCCTATATCGCGCTGGCCGCGGTGGCGCTGCTGTCGATGGCGGTGATGCACTTCATCGAATTCCCCGCCGCGCCCACGCGCACGGGGTCCGCCGGGGGCCGACCATTGGGCGAGATCATGCGGCAGCCGGTGTTCATCGTGGCCGCCACCGCGGGCGCGCTGGGCTACGGCGTGATGAACCTGCTGATGGCCGCAACGCCCATCGCGATGCAGATCTGCAGCCTGCCGTTCTCCGATGCCGCGCTGGTGCTCGAATGGCATGTGATCGGCATGTTCGCGCCGGGCTTCTTCACCGGCCATTTGATCCGCCGCTTCGGCGCGCTGCCGGTGATGGGCGTGGGGCTGGTACTCAACCTCGGGTGCATCGCGATCGCGCTTTCGGGCGTCGAGCTGCACCACTTCGTCGTGGCGCTGTGCCTGCTGGGCGTGGGCTGGAATTTCCTGTTCACCGGCAGCACCACGCTCTCGCTCACGACCTACACCGCCGAGGAGCGCGACCGTGCACAGGGTGCGCTGAACTTCTGCGTGTTCGCCACGCTGGCGGTGACTTCGTTCGCCTCCGGCGTGCTGGTCACCACGCAGGGCTGGCGGCTGCTGAACCTCGGTTCACTGGTGCCGGTGGTGCTGACGGGCGCGGCGCTGGTCTGGCTGGCGCGCAGGCGCACCGTCAGGCCGGCGACGGAAAGCGCCGGTTGAGCCAACGCTGCAGCGCCTCGAAGACAGGGTCGGCTTCGAGCTCGTTGAAGATCTCGTGGTACAGCGTGTCGAAGCAGTGCGCCTCGACCTTGCCGCCGGGCGCAGCGGCTGCGGCAAAGGCGCGGCTGGCGGCGGGCACCACGAGGCGGTCGTCGCCCGCGTAGAGCAGCAGTGTCGGCACGGGCCAGCTGGCGGCCCGCTGCTGCACCGTCGCGCCTTCGTACGCCAGGAAGCGCGCGAGCCGGCCGCCGATGCGGTCGTGCGTGAGCGGGTCGTCGCGGTAGGCCTGCACCACGGCCGGGTCGTGCGAGAGGTAGTTGTCGTCGAGCCCGTTGCCCACGCGCAGGTTGGGCGCAATGCGCGGCAGCACCGCGAGCAGCGCCTTCTGTAAACCGCCCAGGCCCGGATCGAGCCCTGGCGATGAAAGCACCAGCCCATCGACCGGCCGCACCCCGCGCGCCACCAGGCTCGCGGCCACCAGCCCGCCCAGGCTGTGACCCAGCAGCACGAGCGGCAGGCCGGGGTTCTCGCGGCGCGCATCGTCGATCACGAGGGCGAGGTCGTCGACCAGCCGCAACTCGCCGGGCAGGCCGCCGCGCGCGCCGGTCGATTCGCCATGTCCGTGGTGATCGTGCGCCCACACGGCGAAGTCCCATTCGTGCAGGCATTCCGCAAGCGCGTGGTAGCGGCCCGCGTGCTCGCCGAGCCCATGGACCACCACGATCACGGCGCGCGCCGGACCGGGCGCCGGCAGCCGGCGCAGGGCGAGCGTCTCGCCGTCCGGCGTGGACAGCGACACGCGCTGCGGCAAAGGCAGCGCCTCGCTCAAGCGGCGGCCGGCTCCGATGCAGCGGCGCGGTGCGCGGCCGGCAGCGCGGCGATCACCTCGGCCACGGCGGCGGTGAGCTTCTTGGCGTAGGGCACATGCAGGAACTCGTTCGGGCCGTGCGCGTTGCTCTTCGGACCGAGCACGCCGCAGACCATCATCTGCGCCTTGGGGAAGCCGGCGCTGAGCATGTTCATCAGCGGGATCGTGCCGCCCTGGCCGATGTAGCCGCATGAGGCGCCGAAGTGCGCCTGCGAGGCCTTGTTGAGCGCGTCCTCGAACCACGGCGTGATCGTCGGCGCGTTCCAGCCGGTGGCTCCGCCGCCGCTTTCGAATGTGACGCGGGCCTGGTAGGGCGCGTTGTCCTCGAGCAGCGCCTTGAGCTTCTGCACCGCTTCGGCCGCATCGACCAGCGGCGGCAGGCGCAGCGAGAGCTTGAACGCGGTGTACGGGCGCAGCACGTTGCCCGCGTCCTTCAGCGCCGGGAAGCCTTCGGCGCCGGTCACCGAAAGCGTCGGCTTCCAGGTGCGGTTGAGCAGCGCTTCCACCGGGTCGGTGGTGGTCGGCAGCGCGAACATGGTGGAGCCGCCGCAGTCGTAGTGCGCCCACGGGAAGCGCTTGTAGACCTCTTCGCCGAGGATCGCCGCGGTGGCCTTCGCCTGCGCCAGCCGGTCGGCCGGCACTTCGCAGTGGAAGCTCGCAGGCAGCAGGCGGCCGGTGGCGCTGTCCTCCAGGCGGTCGAGCACCTGCCGCATGATGCGGAAGCTCGAAGGCACGAGGCCCGAAGCGTCGCCCGAGTGGATGCCTTCGGTCAGCACCTCGACCTTGAGCGTGCCGCTGGCCATGCCGCGCAGCGAGGTGGTGAGCCACAGCTGGTCGTAGTTGCCGGCGCCGGAATCGAGGCAGATCACCAGCTCGACATTGCCCAGGCGCGGGCGCAACGCGTCGACGTAGGGCAGCAGGTCGTAGGAGCCGCTTTCCTCGCAGGTCTCGATCAGGCCGACGATGCGCGGATGCGCCGCGCCCTGGTTCTTGAGCGCCTGCAGCGCGGCGATGCTGGCGTACACCGCATAGCCGTCGTCGGCGCCGCCGCGGCCGTAGAGCAGGCCGTTCTCGTACTTGGGCGTCCAGGGGCCGAGGTCGTTGCGCCAGCCGGTGAATTCGGGCTGCTTGTCGAGGTGGCCGTACATCAGCACGGTCTCGCCCATGTCGGTGCCGGTGGCCGGCACTTCGAAGAACAGCACCGGGGTGCGGCCTTCGAGCCGCACGATCTCAAGCTTGAGGCCCTCGACCTTCTGCGCCTCGACCCACGCGGCGGCATTGCGCAGCACCGTCTCGAGATAGCCGTTGGCCGACCAGTCCTTGTCGAAGCCGGGCGACTTGGCCGGGATGCCGATGTAGTCGGTGAGTTGCTTGACGATGTCGCCATCCCATTGGGCGGTGACGTCGGACAGGGCGCGCTCGGCGTCGAGCGCGCCGGTGGGCATTTCGCGGTGCAGGGGGGCGTTCATCGAAGGGTTCTCCGCGGGTGACGAAAAAACGCATTTTGCGCCCGGCGGCGAGCCCGCGTAGAGTGCGGGCGATCTCAACCCGGAGCGCAATGTGAGCAAGGCAGCATCGACTCGGATCAAGGTGGGCATAGGAGGCTGGACCTACGAACCCTGGCGCGATAACTTCTATCCCAAGGGCCTCGCGCACGCGAAGGAGTTGAACTACGCAAGCCGACAGGTCAGCGCCATCGAGATCAACGGCACCTACTACAGCACCTTCAAGCCCGAGACTTTCCGCAAGTGGCACGACGAAGCGCCCGAAGGCTTCGTGTTCTCGATGAAGGCCTCGCGCTTCACCACCAATCGCAAGGTGCTTGCCACCGCGGGAGACTCGATCAAGCGCTTCATCGACAGCGGCGTGAGCGAGCTCGGCGACAAGCTCGGACCGATCGTGTGGCAGTTCATGCCGACCAAGCAGTTCGATGCGGAAGACTTCGAGGCTTTTCTAGAGCTGCTGCCCAAGAAGGAGGGCAGCCGCGTGCTGCGGCACGTGATGGACGTGCGGCACGAAAGCTTCATCGTGCCCGCCTATAAGGCACTCGCGAAGAAGCACAAGGTCTCGACCGTGTTCACGGACGCCGACAAGTTTCCATCGTTCGAGGAGCCCGAGGGCGATGTCGCCTACGCACGGCTCATGATGGCCGACGCCGAGCTCAAGACCGGCTACGCCCCCAAGGCGCTCGACGCCTGGGCCGCACGCGCGCAGGGCTGGGCCGAGTCGCCCAGGAAGCGCGACGTGTTCGTCTACTTCATCAACGGCGCCAAAGAAAAGGCACCGGCCGCGGCCGGTGCCTTGCTGGAGCGCCTGGGATGGAAGCCTCCCGTGGTGGAGGCTTAAGCCGCCGCGTGCAGCGACGGCTTGGCGCCGAAGCTGATCTCGCCCGACAGCTGGCCGCCTTCTTCGATCACGATCTTGCCGTAGCGGATCTTGCCGGTGACCTTGCCGGTCGAGTGGATCACGAGCTTTTCGCGCACCGTGAGGCTGCCGTCGAACACGCCGCGGATTTCGGCGATATCGATCTCGGCCGAGCCCTTGAACTCGCCCTGCTCGGCGATCTGCATCAGGCGCGAGTCCATGGTGGCTTCGACGAGGCCTTCGACCACGAGCGTGTCGCAATCGGTGATCTCGACGCCCTTGAGCTTGATGTTCGGGCCGACGGTGAGCTTGCTGCCGCCTTCCTTGGCGGCAGGTGCGGCCGCCGCGTTCAGGCCGCCTTGCTGTGCGGTCAGCGACGAGGGATTGACGGGGGTTCCGGAGAGATTGGTGCCCGAACCGACGAGCGGTGCAGGGCGCGATGTCAACGAATCGGTGTCACGATCACGCTTGCCGAAGAAGGGGGACTGTGTAGCCAAGGGGGAGCTCCTCAAGAAAGGGACTATCGTAAGAACGCGCTCACGGCCTGCGGCACTTCATTGCGCAATAAGCGTAACCGAATAAGTCGGCCATGGACATGACAATGTGGCGCCATGAGCCGCTCGAACACCGACAACCTCTCCGCCGCGCACGCCTCGCGCGCCATGTCGTCCGCCACCGATTCACGCTTCGACAAGCCCACGCACGGCTGGCGGCGCACGCTGTTCACGGTGATCTTCGAGGCCGACACGCGCGCCGGGCTGATGTTCGACCTGGCGCTGATCGCGGTGATCGTGACCAGCGTGCTGGTGGTGATCCTCGACAGCGTGCAGCCGATCCGAGAGCAGTGGCGGCCGCTGTTCAATGTGCTCGAGTGGGTGTTCACCATTCTCTTCACGCTGGAGTACCTCGCGCGGCTGAGCTGCGTGAACAAGCCGCTGCGCTATGCAACGAGCTTCTATGGCGTGATCGACCTGCTGGCGCTGCTGCCGACTTTTCTCGTGGCCTTCGCGCCCGAGATGGCCTACCTGATCGACGTGCGCATCCTGCGGCTGTTGCGCGTGTTCCGCATCTTCAAGCTGTCGCGCTACTCGGTGGAGTACCGCGCGCTGGTGTCGGCGGTGGCATCGAGCCGGCGCAAGATCACCGTGTTCGTCGGCTTCGTGATGCTGGTGGTGCTGGTGATGGGCACACTGATGTACGTGGTCGAAGGGCCGGTGCATGGCTTCACCAGCATCCCGGTGGCGATCTACTGGGCCATCTCGACGATGGCCACGGTGGGCTTCGGCGACCTCGTGCCCAAGACCGACCTGGGCCGAGCGATCGCCTCCGTCATGATGCTGCTGGGCTGGGGCGTGCTCGCGGTGCCGACCGGCATCGTGACCGCGGAGATGGCGCGGCGCGGACCCGATGACGAAGCAATGCCATTGGCGCCGCGCGGCATCCTCGCGATGACGGCGCCGCTCAGCGTGCCGCCGAAGCGCGTTACGCCTGCGGCCAGACGACGCGCCCTTGCGCAGCATCGCCGAGGCGGGCGATGAAGGCATCGGCATCGGGCTCGGGGAGCGAGAAGGCGAAGGCGACGTCGTCGCCATGCTGCACGCCGTCGAGCACCGCCCCGGCCGCGGCGAGTTCGCGCCGCACGAGTCCTTCGAGCGCATAGGGCACCGAGCAGCGCAGGCTGCGCTGGCGCAGCAACGGCACGAGCGTGGCGCCGAGCAGGGCCTGCGCGACCGCGTCGGTGTAGGCCCGCACGAGGCCGCCCGCGCCGAGCTTCACGCCGCCGAAGTAGCGCACCACGGTCGCGAGCGCGCCTTCGACCTGCTGGTGGCGCAGCACCTCCAGCATCGGTCGGCCGGCCGTGCCGCCGGGTTCGCCGTCGTCGTTCGCGGCCGACTGGCCGCCGGCCATCAGGGCCCAGCACACATGTGCGGCCGCGGGGTGTTCGGCGCGCAGCGAGGCGACCACGGCCAGCGCGGCCGCTCGGTCGGCCACCGGCTGAACGCAGCCGATGAAGCGGCTTTTCTTGATGAGCAGCTCGCTGTGGACCGGCTGTGCAAGCGTGAAGCTCATCCGGCGTTCTTCGTGGCGTTCAGCCGCCGCCGCGCTCGAACTTGAAGACCGCCGTGCTGGCGCGCGCGTTGGGCAGCCAGCGCACGTCGCGTCCGTTTTGCAGGCCGAAGGCGTCGAGCACGCGCAGGTTGTTCTTCCCGGCCAGCACCTCGAAATCCTTGAAGGTGCCGACGCGGATATTGGGCGTGTCGTACCACTGGTAGGGCAGGCGGCGCGTCACCGGCATGCGGCCGCGCGCCACGCTCAGGCGGTTGGGCCAGTGCGCGAAGTTGGGAAATGCGACGACGCCGATGCGGCCCACGCGCGCGGTCTCGCGCAGCATCACCTCGGCATTGCGCAGGTGCTGCAGAGTGTCGATCTGAAGCACCACGTCGAAGGAGGCGTCGTCGAACATCGCGAGGCCTTCGTCGAGGTTGAGCTGGATCACGTCGACGCCGCGGCGGATGCACTGCAGCACGTTGCCGTCGGCGATCTCCACGCCGTAGCCGGTACAGCCGCGCTCGCGCTGCAGCAGGTCGAGCAGGGCGCCGTCGCCGCAGCCCAGGTCGAGCACGCGCGCGCCTCGCGGCACCAGCTCGGCGATCAATCGTTGATGCTCGAGGTCGCTCATTGCAGGAACTCCTTGGCGACGCGCTCGAAGTAGGAGCGCACCACGCCCATGTAGCGCACGTCGTCGAGCAGGAAGGCGTCGTGGCCGTGCGGCGCATCGATCTCGGCGTAGCTGACGTTGCGGCGGTTGTCGAGCAGCGCCTTCACCAGTTCGCGGCTGCGCGCGGGCGAGAAGCGCCAGTCGGTCTTGAAGCTCACGAGCAGGAACTGGGCGGTGGCCTGGGCCAGCGCGGTGCTGAGCTTGCCGCCGTGGCTGCGTGCGGGGTCGAAGTAGTCGAGTGCGCGGGTGATCAGCAGGTAGGTGTTGGCGTCGAAGTACTCGCTGAACTTGTCGCCCTGGTAGCGCAGGTAGCTTTCGATCTGGAACTCGACATCCTGCGTGGAGTAGCGGTAGTCGAGCCCCGCGGCCTCGCCCTCCACGGCGCTGCGCAGGATGCGGCCGAACTTGGCGTTCATCACGTCGTCGCTGAGGTAGGTGATGTGGCCGATCATCCGCGCGATGCGCAGGCCGCGCTTGGGGATCACGCCGTGTTCGTAGAAGTGGCCGCCGTGGAAATCGGGGTCGGTCACGATCGCGCGGCGCGCAACCTCGTTGAAGGCGATGTTCTCGGCCGTGAGGTTGGGCGCGCTCGCCACGACGACGGCGTGGCGCACGCGGTCGGGATACTGCAGCGTCCACGAGAGCGCCTGCATGCCGCCGAGGCTGCCGCCCATCACAGCCGCGAGCGTGCGGATGCCGAGCGCGTCGAGCAGCACGGCCTGGGCGTCCACCCAGTCCTCGACCGTGACCACCGGGAAGTCGGCGCCGTAGACGCGGCCAGTGGCGGGGTTGGCGTGCATCGGTCCGGTCGAGCCGAAGCAGGAGCCGAGGTTGTTCACACCGATGACGAAGAAGCGATCGGTGTCGACCGGCTTGCCCGGACCGACCATGTTGTCCCACCAGCCTTCGGAACGGGCCTGGCCTTCGTAGACGCCCGCGACGTGGTGCGACGCATTGAGCGCGTGGCAGACCAGCACCGCATTGCTGCGCTCGGCGTTCAGGGTGCCGTAGGTTTCGTAGGCGAGCGTGTAGTCGCTGATCGACGCGCCGCTGCGCAGGGCCAGGGGGCCTGCGAACTGCATCGACTGCGAGGTGACGACCAAGGATGGTGACGACGACATGAATGAAAAAAACCCGGCCTCGCCAAAAACGAGCCGGGTCTGCCGCGCCTGTCTTTAGCTGAATTTATAAAGCGCCCGCAAGCTGAAGCAAATCGGCGCAAGGCAAAGTATATCCCCCAGGCTGCGCGCACTTCGTGTCGCTTCGCCAACCCCCTTCGGGGGCAACACCTGCGGCCCGGCAAAGCCGGTTCCGCGGTGTTTCTGGAAGGGCCCCCTGCCTTTTTCTTACCAGCCGATGATCATGATGATGCCCAGCACCAGGAAGATCGCGGCCGAGATGCCGTGCACGAGCTTGATCGGCACGCGCCGCACGATCTTCTCGCCGAGCCATACGACCGGCGCGTTGGCCAGCATCATGCCCAGCGTGGTGCCCGCCACCACCCAGAAATAGTCGTGCGTGAAGCGGGCGGCGAGCATGACGGTGGCGATCTGGGTCTTGTCGCCCATCTCGGCGAGGAAGAACGCGATCACGGTGGTGCCGAAGACCCCGAACTTCGACGCGCCCGGGGCGTCATCGTCGTCGAGCTTGTCTGGAATCAGCATCCACGCGGCCATCGCGATGAACGAGCCGCCCAGGATCCAGCGCAGCACGTCGGGCCCAAGCCAGCGCGTGATGTAGTTGCCGACCGCGCCGGCCAGCGCGTGGTTGATAAGGGTGGCGGCGAAGATGCCGAGGACGATCGGCCAGGGTTTCCTGAAGCGGGCTGCGAGCAGGAGGGCCAGGAGTTGGGTCTTGTCGCCCATTTCGGCGAGCGCAACCACGCCGGTTGCAACCAGAAAAGCTTCCATGATGAAGAGGGGTTCCTTGGGCCGAAGGACACAATTGACCGTGCAACACCTTCGGCCATATTCCCGAAGTTGCACGGTCAAAGGTCTCGCCAGGTGTGTTCACTGCACGCGCCATGTCCTGTGGGGCAGGACAAGTCTGTTGACGCGGGCCCCTCTCGCAAATCGGAAGGCGGCTACTCCCCAATGACGGGCGGATTGTACATGTAGCACCAAGGACCTCGCCTCACCGCGCAAGTAGGCGCTAGCTCCCAGGAGTTTTGACAGGTGCTACCTCAAGACGCAAATTCCTGCTTGCATTTCGGCTATTTCACCCATAATGCACGAGCCTCCCTCTTCATTTTGGTCGGGGGGCAAGTTCGGTGATCGGTCAGTTTCGCGCGGCTCGACGGCTCTCGTTTGAGTGATGCTTTCCGGGACTCCATCGCTTTTCTTGATGTGTTTATAGGAGTCCCTTGATGGGCAACAAACTGTACGTCGGCAACCTGCCTTACTCGGTGCGCGACGGAGATCTCGAACAGGCCTTCGGGCAGTTCGGCGCAGTGACCAGCGCCAAGGTCATGATGGAACGCGACACGGGCCGCTCGAAGGGCTTCGGCTTCGTCGAGATGGGCAGTGACGCGGAAGCACAAGCCGCCATCAACGGCATGAACGGCCAGCCCCTGGGCGGCCGCAGCGTCGTCGTCAATGAAGCGCGTCCGATGGAAGCACGTCCCCCGCGCAGCGGTGGTGGCGGCGGTTACGGCGGCGGCGGTGGTGGTTATGGCGGCGGTGGTGGCGGTGGCTACGGCGGCGGTGGTGGCGGCTACGGTGGTGGTGGCGGTGGCCGCTCCGGCGGTGGCGGCGGCTACGGCGGTGGTGGTGGCCGCAGCGGCGGCGGTGGTGGTGGCGATGGCGGTTTCCGCAGCCCCTACGGCGCCGGCCCCCGTGGCGGTGGCGGCGGTGGCCGTTCCGGCGGTGGCGGCGGTGGCTACGGCGGCGGCAACAGCGGCTACTGAGCCCTGCACTGCAAGGCGCACACAGACAAAAGGCTCCCTCGGGAGCCTTTTTCAATGGCCGATCGCTCGGCGCGTGCGGCTCGTCAGGCCTCGCCGCTGCGCTTCTTGCGCGCGCGCCCCTGCACCGCCCGGTCCAGCACGGCGTTGGGCAGCATGCGCATGATCTTGGCAACCACGCCCATCTGCCACGGGATCACGCGATAGCTCGTACCGGCCTCGATGGCGCGCAGCGCCTGGGCGGCGAAATCCTCGGCCTTCATGAGGAAGGGCATGCCGTAGCGGTTGCCCTGCGTCAGCGGCGTATCGATGTAGCCCGGGCACAGGGTGACGACTTTGACGCCGCTGCCGTGCAGCTCGCCGCGCAGGCTCTCGCAGTACGCCACCACGCCGGCCTTGCTGGCGCAGTACGCGCCGTGCCCCGGCAACCCGCGGATGGACGCCACGCTGCCGATGCCCACCAGCCGCCCGCTGCCGCGCTGCACCATCGCGCGCACGAATGGATGGAAGGTGGCGGCCAGGCCGACGTTGTTGGTGGCGAAGGTCTGCGCCAGCACGTCGAGGTCGGAACGCTCGGCCGTGTCGATGCCGACACTGATGCCTGCATTGGCGATCACCACGTCGGGCAGCCCCTGTTGCGCGATGCAGGCATTGCCGGCAGCGACGATGCTGTCGGTCTGCGCCACGTCGGCACTGTAGATCCGGTAGCGGTCTGCGCTCAGCTGGCGCGCCGCAGCCCACGATTCGATCTCGCCCGTGCGCCGGGCGACCAGCGCCAGGCGGTAGCCCGCATCGTAGAAGCTCGCAGCCAGCGCCTGGCCGATGCCGCTCGAGGCGCCGGTGATGAAGACAAGCGGGGATGGAGTCATTCAGCGCTTCCCTGAAGGAGCGGCCGCTGAAGGAATCAGCACACCGCGCACCCGGCCGTTCAGATTCGCCACGCCGCTCAGGTTGTCGTAGTCGAGCGTGTCGCCGGTGAACTGGTCGGTGCCGCGGATCAGCGTGACCGGCTTGTTCGACGTGACGCGCTCGGTGTCGACGTAGGCGTGCAGGAAGTCGCCACGGAACTCGAGGCGCGGCGCAGGCTTGCCACCGGGCCCCACGGACGGATCGCGGATGACGATCGCATTGCCGAACAGCTGGATCTCGCTGCCGTCGGAGTTCGACACGCCCCGGTCGGCCGTTGCGCGCGTCACGAGGCCTTCGGGCGACACCGTTCGCATGCGCACCTTGTCGACCTCCATGGTGTCCGAATCCGGGTAGTGCCGGCCTTCGGTGCCATGCAGTTCGCTGCGCAGGTCGCCGTTGGGCAGGAAGTTCTTGATGACGAAATCGCGCATGAAGTAGTCGGGCTCGTGCGTGGGCGCGGCCTTGGCCGTGGGCTCCAGCAGCTTGGGCGCGTTGCGCACCAGCCAGTAGGTGCCGAGCGCGACGGCCGCCGTCAGGATGATCGGCAGGTAGATCGTTGCGCGGTCGAGGACGTCGCGCACCATGCCCCATGCGCGTTTGACATTGTTCATGTATTCGGGCCCCGGGCTGCGTCGAGCATGACGCGGTACTGGCCACAGGCCGTGAGCAGCAGGTCGCAGAACTCGCGCGCCGCGCCTTCGCCGCCCCGCGCGCGGGTGACGTAGCGCGCGATGCCGCGCACTTCCGCGTGGGCATTGGCCGGCGCCGCGGCGAAGCCCACGCGCAGGAGCACCGGCAGGTCGGGCCAGTCGTCGCCGATGGCCGCGGCCTGCGCCCAGGTGAAGCCGAGCTGGTCGAGCATGGCCTGCGCGGCGGGCAGCTTGTCTTCGGTGCCGTAGCGCACGTGCTCGATGCCCAGCGCCTCGAGCCGCACGCGCAGCGGCTTGGAGTCGCGTCCCGTGATCACGGCCGGCACGATGCCCGCCTTGCGCAGCAGCTTCAGGCCGTAGCCGTCGAGGATGCTGAAGCGCTTGAGCGTCTCGCCGTGCTCGGTGAAGTACACGCCGCCGTCGGTCAGGACGCCGTCGATGTCGAAGAAGACGATGCGCACGTCCTGCGCGGCGAGCAATGTCTCGGCCTGGAACTCGAGCGGCATCAGATGACCTTCGCGCGCATCAGGTCGTTGGTATTGATGGCGCCGACGATCACGCCCTTGCCGTCGATCACGAACAGGCGGGTGATGCCGCACTGCTCCATGAGCTCGGCCGCCTCCACCGCCAGCGCGTCGACGCGGATGGTGCGCGGGTTGTAGTGCATCACTTCGGCCGCCTTGGGGCTGCGCAGGTCGGCACCGGCTTCGATCAGGCGGCGCAGGTCGCCGTCGGTGAAGATGCCAAGCGCGCGGCCGTCGGGCGCGACCACCGCCGCGGCGCCGAAGCCCTTGTTGCTCATGGCGCGCATCAGCTCGCCGATGCCGGCGTCGGGTGCCACGCGCGGCACATCGTCGTCGGAGCGCATGACGTCGCTCACGTGGGTGAGCAGCTTGCGCCCGAGCGCGCCGCCCGGGTGCGAGCGCGCGAAGTCTTCCGAACCAAAGCCGCGCGCGTCGAGCAGCGCCACGGCCAGCGCGTCGCCCATCGCCATCTGGGCGGTGGTGCTCGCGGTGGGGGCGAGGTTGAGCGGACAGGCCTCCTTGGACACGCCGGCGTCGATCACGATGTCGGCATGGCGCGCGAGGGTGGATTCAGGGCGGCCGGTCATGGCGATCAGGGGCACGCCCTGGCGCTTGACGACCGGCAGGATGACGGTAAGTTCTTCGACCTCGCCGCTGTTGGAAATGGCGAGCACCAGGTCGACGGCCTTGATCATGCCAAGGTCGCCGTGGCTGGCCTCGGCCGGGTGCACGAACATCGCGGGCGTGCCGGTGGAGGCGAGGGTGGCGGCGATCTTGCGGCCGACGTGGCCGCTCTTGCCCATGCCCATCACGACCACGCGGCCGCGCACTTCGAGGATCTTGCGCACGGCCTCGACGAAGCTCGGGCCGACGCGGGTCTTCAGACCGGTGACGGCTTCGGCTTCGATGTCGAAGGTGAGACGTGCCCGAGCGAGGATGGCTTCGGGGTCGACCACGGGGGCCGGGACGGGACGGGAGCTCATTGCCGGATTTTACGGGTCGGAGGGTTGCCCCCACGCTCGGCACTGCGTGTCCTCGCTGCCCCCCGAGGGGGCGCTCGCGCCTTGGGGCGGCCCGGCGGCGCTCGTTGCCCCCACGCTCGGCACTGCGTGTCCTCCCCGACGCGCTGCGCACGGGTCTTGCTCTAGCATCGCCGCCTATGTCTTCGTTCGATCTCACGCTGTTGTATCTCCTCGCCGCGGTGATCGGCGTGGTGGCGTGCCGCTCCCTCAAGCTGCCGCCGATGCTGGGCTATCTCTCGGCCGGCGTGCTGATCGGGCCGCATGCCTTCGCGCTGGCGCAGAACACCGAAGGCATCCAGCACCTGGGCGAATTCGGCGTGGTGTTCCTCATGTTCGTGATCGGGCTGGAGTTCAGCCTGCCCAAGCTGCGCGCGATGCGAAAACACGTGTTCGGCCTCGGCCTGCTGCAGGTGCTGCTGACGATGGCCATCGCCACGGCCGGCGCGCTGCTGATTGCCCACTGGCTGCCGCCGTCGTGGCGGCTCGGCTGGCAGACCGCGCTGGCGCTGTCGGGCGCGCTCACCATGAGCAGCACGGCCATCGTGGTCAAGCTGATGGCCGAGCGGCTCGAACTCGAGAGCGAACACGGCAAGCGCGTGATGGGCGTGCTGCTGTTCCAGGACCTGGCCGTGGTGCCGCTGCTGGTGCTGATTCCCGCGCTGGGCGCACCGCCCGAGGCGCTGGCCAAGGCGCTGGGCTTCGCGCTGCTGAAGGCGAGCTTCCTGATCGGCGTGCTGCTGTACGGCGGCCCGCGCATCATGCGCTGGTGGCTCACGCTGGTTGCGCGGCGGCGCAGCGAAGAACTCTTCATCCTGAACGTGCTGCTGATCACGCTCGGCCTGGCCTGGCTCACCGAACTGGCCGGCCTGAGCCTGGCGCTGGGCGCCTTCATCGCGGGCATGCTGGTGTCGGAGACCGAATACAAGCACCAGGTCGAGACCGACATCCGTCCCTTCCACGACGTGCTGCTGGGGCTGTTCTTCATCACCGTGGGCATGTCGCTCGACTGGCACATCGTGGTCGAACGCTGGCTGCTGGTGGCCGTGCTGCTGCTGATGCCGCTGGCGTTCAAGCTGGGGCTGGTGACGGTGCTGGCGCGGGTGCTGGGCGCCACCTCGGGCGTGTCGCTGCGCACCGGCCTTTACCTGGCGCAGGCCGGCGAGTTCGGCTTCGTGCTGCTGACGCTGGCGCAGGAGCGCAGCCTGTTGCCGCCGTGGCTGGCCAACCCGGTGCTGGCGTCGATGGTGCTGTCGATGCTCACGACGCCGTTCATCATCATGTACAGCAACGCCATCGTGCGAAAGCTCGTGGCCAGCGACTGGCTGCAGCAGTCGCTGCAGATGACGACCATCGCGCGCAAGACCATCAACACCGCACAGCACGTGATCATCTGCGGCTACGGGCGCTGCGGCCAGAACCTGGCGCGCATCCTCGAACGCGAGGGCATCCCGTACATGGCGCTCGACCTCGACCCCGACCGCGTGCGGCAGGCCGCGGCCGCCGGCGACTCGGTGGTGTTCGGCGATGCGGCGCGGCTGCAGGCCTTGATGGCGGCCGGCTTGGCGCGCGCGAGTGCCGTCGTCGTGACCTACCTCGATGTGCCCGGTGCGATGAAGGTGCTGGCCAACACGCGCGCCCATGCGCCGCACGTGCCGGTGATCGTGCGCACGCAGGACGATCACGACCTGGAAAAACTGCAGGCGGCCGGAGCGACGGAAGTGGTACCCGAGGCCATCGAAGGCTCGCTCATGCTCGCAAGCCATGCGCTGGCGCTGGTCGGCGTGCCGATGCGCCGCGTGATCCGCGTGGTGCAGGATCAGCGCGACGCCCGCTACAACCTGCTGCGCGGCTACTTCCACGGCGCCGATGACGACAACGCCGACGAACTCGATCACGAGCGCCTCAACAGCTTCACGCTCAACGCCGGCGCGCGCGCGGTGGGCCAGCCGCTGGAACGGCTGGCGCTGTCCGCGCTCGGCGTGCGTGTGGCCAGCCTGCGCCGGCACGACGGCCAGCCGCGTGCGCTGGCCGACGGCACGGTGCTGTCGGAGGGCGATACGCTGGTGCTGTCCGGCAAGCCGGCCGCGCTGGCGATCGCCATCGACCGCCTGCAAAAAGGCTAGTTTCTTGTTCGGGAACGCCGCGGAACCCGCTTCGCACGGTGTCCCCGGTAGAGGCGAGCTCAGTTGATCAGCGTCGGGTTGCGCTTTTCTTCTTCGATGCGCTGCTGGCGGCGCACCGCTTCGCACTGCGCGTGGGCCTTGAATTCGGGCTTCAGGCACTGGGCCGCCATGCATTGCGCCTTGGCAATGAAGTTGCGGTCGCCGCACATGGCCTGGGGCTCGGCCGCAGCGACAGGTGCCGGCGCCGGGGCGGGGGCAGCGACCACGGCAGCGGGTTCGGGCGCGTTCGACGGTAGTGCGGCAGTGGTCGCCTGCTTGTTGCGCGGCTTGGCAGCGGGCTTGGGCGCCGCGGCGGCAGCCGGTGCGGTTTCAGCGGCAGGCGGCATCGCGGCCGGCTCGGCGGGCTGGGGTTCGGGCGCCGCCGGCGAAGGTTCGGCGAGCGGCGGCGACGATGGGGCCACGGGCGCGGGAGTTTCGGTGGCTGGGGCGGTGGCCTCTTCAGCGGCCGCAGGCGCCTTTCGCGTCCCGTTGCCGGACCAACCGGCGACGATCATTGCCACCGCGACCACCAGCAGACCGAGCCACAGCAGGATCACGCGCTTGCGCGGCGGCCGTTCGGCCGGCACGGATTGCCGGACCTTGGCCCGGCTTCTCCTTTTCGTTCCGGACTTCGGGGCCCAGGTCGACTCCAGGCCCGGCGGCGAAGCGGGCGGCGCGGGTGTCCGCGGCAGTTCGTCGTCGTGCACCATGAGCACGGTCTGTTCATGCTCGTCGCTCTGCCGCGCGGCCGACCTGCCGAAAAAAGATCCGCGCGCAGGCAGCGGCTCGTCCGGATCGAACAGCGGCGCCGGAATGGTCGGCGCGCGCAACTGGGCGGGCGCGGTGGTGGCCCATTCGCGTTCGGGGCTCGGCGACGGGGGAATCCGGTCTCCTGCGGCAGGCAGCTTGACGCCGCAGCTCCTGCAGAACTTCGCGCCGCCGCGGTTTTCCGTGCTGCAGACCGGACAGATCAAGGCCATGGATTGCTTACTGACTACTCTCGGGGGTCAAAACGAAAAGCTGGCTGGCCTGCCCGCATGTGGCAGATCGATCCGCCGGCGGACAGCGCAGCCTCAGGTCACGGCGACGCGCTTGGAGCGGTGCGCCATGCGCTTGGCGATCACGGCGCCGAGCGCCATCGCGATTTCCAGCGCCATGTTGGGCTGGCGGTTCGACATTTCCGCAAAGCGGATCGCCGTGAGCCGCCACACGCGGCCTGCGCCGGTGACCACCACGTTGGCCGAATGCGGCTGGCGCGAGAAGAACGAGCCTTCGCCGACCACCGAGCCGGGCGTGAGCACGGCCAGCCGCATCTGCTCCTTGCTGCTGACGCGGTGCACGCTGATGGCACCGCTCTCGATGAAGAAAACCGAGCGGTCCGGCGTGCCCTGTTCGATCAGCACGTCGCCAACGCCGGTATCGATGGGCTGCAGATAGCCCGCCAGTGTTTCCCACTGCTGGACGTTGAACGTCAACGCAAACGCGTCGGTGCTCGTGTTCTCCGCGATGGCGCGGCTCAGGTTCTGGATGGACATGTTTTCTTCGGCCCCCGCATGTGAGCCGAAGTATCAGCGATGCTCAGGAGATTCGGCTACAACTGTTTACGTTTTTCAAACCGGCTGTCGCTATTTACCAATGCAGAAGCGCGAAAAGATGACGCCCAACAGGTCGTCCGCGCCGAACTCGCCGGTGATCTCGTTCAGGGCGTTCTGCGCCAGCCGCAGTTCTTCGGCCAGCAGGTCGAGCAACTGGGCCTGCGCCGCCAGATGGCTGGCCGCCAGCGCCAGGTGCGTTTCGACCCGGGCCAGCGCCTGCACGTGGCGCGCCCGCGCGAGGTACACGCCCTCGGGCACGGCCTGCCAGCCGGCCATGGCCAGCAGTTGTTCACGCAGGGCCTCGATGCCCAGGCCGGTCTTGGCGGACAGGGCGATGCCGTGCCCGGCATGGGCGTCAGGGGCGGCGTCCTGCTTGTTCCAGACGTCGAGCACCGGCACGCTCGCAGGCAGCTTCTGGCGCAGGCCGGCCAGGATGCCGGCATCGGCGGTGGCGTAGTCGGCCAGATGGGCGCGCGTCAGGTCGTGCAGGAACAGCACGACGTCGGCGCTTTCGATCTGGCCCCAGGCACGCGCTACGCCGATCTGCTCGACCTCGTCGCTGCTCTCGCGCAGGCCGGCGGTGTCGGCCACGTGCAGCGGCACGCCGTGGATCTGGATGGTCTGCGAGACCACGTCGCGCGTGGTGCCCGCCACTGCGCTCACGATGGCCAGTTCGGCACCGGCCAGCGCATTGAGCAGCGAGCTCTTGCCCGCGTTGGGCTGGCCTGCGATCACGACCTTGATGCCTTCGCGCAGCAGCGCACCCTGTTTCGCGCGCTGCTGCACGGCTGCGAGCTGCGACTGCAGCTTTGCCAGTTGCCCGGTGGCATCGGCTTTCTGGAGGAAATCGATCTCTTCTTCCGGAAAGTCGAGCGTCGCTTCGACCAGCATGCGCAGGTGGATCAACGCATCGCGCAGCGTGTGGATCTCGCGCGAGAACGCGCCCGATAGCGAACGCCCGGCGCTGCGCGCAGCCGCCTCGGTGCTGGCGTCGATCAGGTCGGCAATGGCCTCGGCCTGTGCCAGGTCGACCTTGCCGTTGAGAAAGGCCCGCTGGCTGAATTCGCCGGGCTCGGCCACGCGCAAGCCGGGCAGGCGAGCGCGGCCGGTGACGGGATCAGGCTCGGCCGCGGCTTCGAGGCAGCGCGCCAGCAGCAGCTGCAACACGACCGCGCCGCCGTGGGCCTGCAGTTCGAGCACGTCCTCGCCGGTGAAGGAATTCGGCGAGGGAAAGTGAACGGCCAGGCCATGGTCGACCGGCTCGCCGTGCGCATCGCGAAACGGCAGGTAGGTGGCTTCGCGCGGCTTGAGCACGCGGCCGCAGATGGCATCGATCAGCGGTGCCAGCCTGGCCCCCGACACCCGCACGATGCCGACCGCGCCGCGTCCCGAGGCAGTGGCGATGGCGACGATGGGATCGGTGGTGCGGGCAAGCATGGTACGGATTCTTTCAGCAAAAAGGGCCGCTTTCGCGGCCCTTTCGGGGGATGACTGGGGCGTCGTGCGGCTACTTCTTGGCGCCGAGCACGCCCAGGCGCTTGTTGATGAACCACTGCTGTGCGATCGACAGCGTGTTGTTCGTGATCCAGTACAGCACCAGGCCGGCCGGGAAGAAGATGAACATCACGCTGAACGCGAGCGGCATGATCCACATCAGCTTGGCCTGCATCGGATCGGGCGGCGTCGGGTTGAGCCAGGTCTGGAACAGCGAGGTGGCCGTCATCACGATCGGCAGGATGTACCAGGGGTCCGGTGCCGACAGGTCGGTGATCCAGCCGATCCACGGGGCGTGGCGCATTTCGACCGACGACAGCAGCACCCAGTAGAGCGCGATGAACACCGGGATCTGGATCACGATGGGGAAGCAGCCACCCATCGGATTGACCTTCTCGGTCTTGTAGATCCGCATCATCTCCTGCTGCATCTCTTGCGGCTTGTCCTTGAGCCGCTCGCGCATCTCCATGATCTTCGGGTTGATGGCCTTCATCTTGGCCATGCTGGCGTAGGCCTTGGCGTTGAGCCAGTAGAAGGCCGCCTTCAGCAGCACCACCAGCGCGACGATCGACCAGCCCCAGTTGCCCAGGATGCCGTGCAGCTGGTTCAGCAGCCAGTACAGCGGCTTGGAGATGATCGCGAAGATGCCGTAGTCCTTCACCAGGTCCAGGCCGGGTGCGATGGCTTCGAGCTTCTTTTCTTCCTCGGGGCCGGCGAACAGCGTGCTGTTCACGACCTGCGTGGCGCCGGGGGCGATCTTGGGCAGCGTGGCCACCATGGCCACGGTGAACAGGTTGTCGCCCAGGTCCTTCACGCGGAACTCGCGGCGCAGCTGTTCGCTCGCCGGGTCGCCCTTGAGCAGCCAGGCCGACACGAAGTAGTGCTGCACCATCGCGATCCAGCCGTCGTTGGCCGGCGGGGGCGGTTCGATCTTGCCCTTGGCGATGTCCTTGAAGTCGAGCTTGTGGAACTTCTTCTCGTTGGTGTACGCGGCGGGACCGGTGAAGGTGTTGGTGCCGAACATCGTGCCGGCGGCCACGGTGCCATGGCGCAGCAGCTGCATGTAGAGCTGGGCGTCGCGCGGCTGGTCGCTCGTGTTGACCACCTCGTGGCGCACGCCGATGGCGTAGTCGCCGCGGTGGAACACGTAGGTCTTGACGTACTTCAGGCCGCCGACGGGGGCACTTTCGAAGCCCACTTCCAGCGTGTTCTGGCCATCGGCCATCTCGCGCGGGCCGGCCTTCGGCGTCATCTGCGTCAGGTGGTTGGGAAAGCGCTCACCCGAGTCGACGGGATTCAGCAGGCCGGTCTGCGCCACATAGCGCGTGGCCGGCGAGCCGTTTTCGAACAGCACGACGCGCTTGGTGCGGTCGGCTTCGTCGTACTTCAGCAGCTCGAGGTGGTTGACCGTGCCGCCTTCGCTGTCGATCGTGGCCTTGAACAGGTCGGTGGTCACGCTGACCTGCTCGCGCGGCGCGGCTGCAGCGGCTTGCGTGGGCACGGCACCGGCGCTGCCGCCGCTCGCGCCCGACGAAGATGCAGCCGGCACGCCGTTGCTGGCAGCGGGTGCGCTGCCCGCGGCCGGGGCGGAGGCCACCGCGGCCGGCTTGCTCGACGGCAGGAAGGTCGGCTTGTTGCCGTTGAAGACCTGCCATTGGTCCCACAGCAGCACCAGCGAGAACCCAAAAATCACCCACAGGATCGTGCGGCGTATATCGTTCATGACGAAGACTTCTTGTCGGAGGAGAGAAGAGACGAAAACAGCGAGCCTGACTTGTCAGTGCGACGCTGTGATTTCGGTGGAACCGGATCGTGCCCGCCATCGCACCATGGCTGGCAGCGCGCGATGCGGTGCAGAGTGAGGTAACTGCCCTTGAGCGCGCCATGCACTTCCAGCGCCTCGATCGAATACACCGAGCAGGTCGGCGTGAAGCGGCACGACTGGCCGAGCCAGGGGCTCAGCAGCAGGCGGTAGCCCTTCACAAGGCCGATCAGCAGGCGTTTCATGACGAGGAGGAAGCGGGCGGAGGCGCCGAAGCGGGAGCGGAAGAACGCGCCGCCCGCGCCAGCAGCTGCCGGAGCTCGGCGCGCACCGCTGCCTTGAGCTTGTCCGAAGTGGCGCTCACGAATTCCTTGCGGTCGAAACCGGCGCGCAGCCGCACCACGTGCGCAGCACGTGGCAAGCCGACGCCGGGTGCGGCGCTCACCGTATAGATCTGGCGCTTGATGGCATTGCGCGTGACCGCGCGACGCGCCCAGCGCTTGGGCACCATGGCGCCCAGCCAGACATCGTCGGACGCGAACAACGGCGGTGCGCCCGATGCGAGATCGAGCGCACAGCGATGCAATGCGAAATGAGCAGTGCGCGCCACGGTGGCACCTGCGAGGACGGCCTGGAATTGCGCGCGGGTCTTGAGCCGCTGCATGGAAGCCGGACCGGATACGCCGGAAGCGCTGGCTGTGCAAGCCTGCGCTGACGTGTCGGCTGCTGGCAACGGCAGGTGGGCTGCCGTCAGACGGCCAGGCGCTTGCGGCCCTTGGCGCGGCGTGCGTTGATGACGGCGCGGCCGCCGCGGGTCTTCATGCGGACCAGGAAGCCGTGGGTACGGGCGCGGCGGACTTTGGATGCTTGATAAGTGCGTTTCATGGTGATTTCCTATTTCCCTGTTCGCGCCGGTTCTTCGCACAAAAAGCATGAAGTACCTGCGGGCCGCCGGGGGAGCGTGTTTCGGATGGTCCCCGAAAGACGCAAGAGGTTTTCAGGGAAACCCGCAATTATCGCAAACATTGGCCGCCGGAACAATCTTCGAGTGGATTTGCGGGCCTTTCGATCGGCCCGGCGGCGTGTGGATAAGGTTTTGACAAGTTAGAATGCCGGGCGCCTTCCAGCAGAGAATATCCACAATACCTATACCAAAAAATGCCCGAGGGTCTCATCACTTTTTCAAGCGCCCATGTCGACTGACGGCATCGGCGAAAGCCTCTGGCAGGCCTGCGTCGACCAACTCGCGCAGGAGCTGTCAGAGCAGCAATTCAACACCTGGATCAAGCCCCTGACTGCGCAGGTCGCCGACGACCTCTCGCGCATGACGGTGTTCGTCGCCAACCGCTTCAAGCTCGACTGGATCCGGGCTCAGTACGCCGGCAAGATCGCCGCCATGGCCGAGAAGATGTACGGCCAGCCGGTCGCCATTGAGTTAGCGCTTGCTCCTCGCGAAGCGGCCGTACGCCCTGCACCTGTGGCCGTCATGGCCGAAACCGACGTGCCGCGCGACGTGGCCGGCCCGGGCGAGGAGCCGGCCGCCGCGGGCTTCAAGAACAGGCTGAATTCCGGTCTCACCTTCGACACCCTGGTCGAGGGCACGGCCAACCGCATGGCGCGCGCCGCGGCCATGCACGTGGCCGGCATGCCGGGCCATCTTTACAACCCGCTTTTCATCTACGGCGGCGTCGGCTTGGGCAAGACCCACCTGATGCACGCTGTGGGTAACCGGCTGCTGGCCGACAAGGCGGATTCCAAAGTTCTCTACATCCATGCCGAGCAGTTCGTCTCGGATGTGGTCAAAGCCTATCAGCGCAAGACTTTCGATGAGTTCAAGGAGCGCTATCACTCGCTCGATCTGTTGCTGATCGACGATGTGCAGTTCTTCGCCAACAAGGACCGGACGCAGGAAGAATTCTTCAATGCGTTCGAGGCCCTGCTCGCCAAGAAGTCGCACATCGTGATGACCAGCGACACCTACCCGAAGGGCCTGGCCGACATCCACGAACGCCTGGTGTCGCGCTTCGATTCGGGCCTCACGGTGGCCATCGAGCCGCCCGAGCTCGAGATGCGCGTGGCCATCCTGATCAACAAGGCGCGCGCCGAATCGGCCGAAATGCCGGAAGAAGTGGCCTTCTTCGTCGCCAAGAACGTGCGCTCCAACGTGCGTGAACTCGAAGGCGCGCTGCGCAAGATCCTGGCTTACTCGCGCTTCAACCAGAAGGAGATCTCGATCGCCCTGGCGCGCGAGGCGCTGCGCGACCTGCTGTCGATCCAGAACCGTCAGATCTCGGTCGAGAATATCCAGAAGACGGTGGCCGACTACTACAAGATCAAGGTCGCCGACATGTACAGCAAGAAGCGTCCGGCCAGCATTGCGCGGCCGCGGCAGATCGCGATGTACCTGGCCAAGGAGCTCACGCAGAAAAGCCTGCCCGAAATCGGCGAGCTGTTCGGCGGGCGCGATCACACGACGGTGCTGCACGCGGTGCGCAAGATCTCGGGCGAGCGCCAGCAGCTCACCGAACTCAACCAGCAGCTTCACGTGCTCGAGCAGACGCTCAAGGGCTGACCGCCGAATGTCATCAAGAAAGCCCCTCGCGACAGCGGAGAATGGCGCCCTTACAAGCTGATTCAAAGAGATAGAGAAGAGGAAGAAGACATGATCGTTTTGAAGGCAAACCAAGACAAAGTCCTCGCCGCGCTGCAGTCGGTGGCGGGCATCGTGGAGCGGCGTCACACCTTGCCGATCCTGGCGAACGTGCTGATCCGCAAGACCGGCGGCCAGCTGCAGCTGACCACCAGCGACCTCGAAATCCAGATCCGCACCACCGCCGAGCTCGGCGGCGACGGAGGCAGCTTCACAACCACCATCGGCGCGCGCAAGCTGATCGACATCCTGCGCACCATGCCGGCCGACCAGACCGTGAGCCTCGAGTCGAGCGCCAGCAAGCTGGTGCTCAAGGGCGGCAAGAGCCGCTTCACGCTGCAGTCGCTGCCCGCCGAAGACTTCCCGCTGGTGCAGGAAGCCGCCAATTTCGGCCCTGTGTTCAGCGTGCCGCAGAAGACGCTGAAGGACCTGCTCTCGCAGGTTTCGTTCGCGATGGCCGTACACGACATCCGCTACTACCTGAACGGCATCCTGTTCGTGGCCGAAGGCAAGCAGTTGAGCCTGGTCGCCACCGATGGCCACCGCCTGGCGTTTTCCTCCGCGATGCTCGACGTCGAGGTCCCGCGCCAGGAAGTCATTCTTCCGCGCAAGACCGTGATCGAAATGCAGCGCCTGCTGTCGGACGCCGAAGGCGCCATCGAGATGCAGTTCGCGAACAACCAGGCCAAGTTCAGCTTTGGCGGCATGGAGTTCGTCACCAAGCTGGTCGAGGGCAAGTTCCCCGACTACAACCGCGTGATCCCGAAGAACCACAAGAACAGCGTCACGCTGGGCCGCGCGCCGCTGCTGGCCAGCCTGCAGCGCACCGCCATCCTGACGAGCGAGAAGTTCAAGGGCGTGCGACTGAACATCGAGCCGGGCACGCTGCGCATCGCGTCGAACAACGCCGAGCAGGAAGAAGCGCAGGACGAACTCGACATCGACTACGGCGGCGACGCCATCGAGATCGGCTTCAACGTCACCTACCTGATCGACGCGCTGTCGAACATGGACCAGGACATGGTCAAGCTGGAGCTTGCCGACTCCAACAGCTCGGCGTTACTGACCATCCCCGAGAACGCATCCTTCAAGTACGTCGTGATGCCGATGCGTATCTAGCAGACAGACCCCGAAGCGCCTTGCGCACACAGCCCGCGGCCCTCCGCGGGTTTGCGCTTTCAAGAGGCGGCGAATTGAGCTTTTGAGAGCCCGAAAAATCACGTGAATGCCGTGAGAGACAGAGGAATATCCGAATGAGTGCTGAAGAAAACAAGCCCGAAGTGCCGCACACCGAACCGGTCTACACGCCTGAAGTTCAGGTCGTGCCGCCCGAGGCCATAGCCGCCGACACCAGCTACGGCGAAGGCTCGATCACGATCCTCGAAGGGCTCGAGGCCGTGCGCAAGCGCCCCGGCATGTACATCGGCGACACCTCCGACGGCACCGGGCTGCACCACCTGGTGTTCGAAGTCGTGGACAACTCCATCGACGAGGCGCTGGCCGGCCATTGCGACGACATCGTCGTGACCATCCACTCCGACAACTCGATCTCCGTCACCGACAACGGCCGCGGCATCCCGACCGGCGTGAAGATGGACGACAAGCACGAGCCCAAGCGCTCGGCCGCCGAGATCGCGCTGACCGAACTGCACGCCGGCGGCAAGTTCAACCAGAACAGCTACAAGGTGTCGGGCGGCCTGCACGGCGTGGGCGTGAGCTGCGTGAACGCGCTGAGCGTGATGCTGCGCCTCGTGGTGCGCCGCGAAGGCAAGATCCACGAGCTCGAATTCAGCCGCGGCTTCGTGCAGGACCGCCTGCTCGAAACGGTGAACGGCGTCGAAGTCTCGCCCATGAAGATCATCGGCGACACCGACAAGCGCGGCACCGAGGTGCATTTTCTGCCCGACACCCAGATCTTCAAGGAGAACTCGGACTTCCACTACGAGATCCTCAGCAAGCGCCTGCGCGAACTGAGCTTCCTGAACAACGGCGTGCGCATCCGCCTGAAGGACGAGCGCACCGGCAAGGAAGACGACTTCTCCGGCGCCGGCGGCGTGCGCGGCTTCGTGGAGTTCATCAACAAGGGCAAGACCGTCCTGCACCCGAACTCGTTCTACGCCGAGGGAGAGCGCCCGGCCGACACCTACGGCGGCATCCCCGGCACGCACATCGGCGTCGAAGTGGCGATGCAGTGGAACAGCGGCTACAACGAGCAGGTTCTCTGCTTCACCAACAACATCCCGCAGCGTGACGGCGGCACCCACCTCACGGGCCTGCGCGCCGCGATGACCCGCGTCATCAACAAGTACATCGAAGAGAACGAGTTCGCGAAGAAGGCGAAGGTCGAAGTCACCGGCGACGACATGCGCGAAGGCCTGTGCTGCGTGCTGAGCGTGAAGGTGCCCGAGCCCAAGTTCTCCAGCCAGACCAAGGACAAGCTGGTGTCCAGCGAAGTGCGCGCGCCGGTGGAAGACATCGTCGGCAAGCTGCTGACCGACTACCTGCAGGAACGCCCGAACGACGCCAAGATCATCTGCGGCAAGATCGTCGAGGCCGCCCGCGCCCGCGAAGCCGCCCGCAAGGCCCGCGAAATGACGCGCCGCAAGGGCGTGCTCGACGGCATGGGCCTGCCCGGCAAGCTGGCCGACTGCCAGGAGAAAGATCCGGCGCTTTGCGAGGTCTACCTGGTGGAGGGCGACTCCGCCGGCGGCTCCGCCAAGCAGGGCCGCGACCGGAAGTTCCAGGCCATCCTGCCGCTGCGCGGCAAGATCCTGAACGTCGAGAAGGCGCGCTACGAGAAGCTGCTGACCAGCAACGAAATTCTCACGATGATCACCGCGCTGGGCACCGGCATCGGCCGCGCCGGCGCCACCACCGCGGGCGGCGGCGCGGACGACTTCAACGTCGCCAAGCTGCGCTACCACCGCATCATCATCATGACCGACGCCGACGTCGACGGCGCCCACATCCGCACGCTGCTGCTCACCTTCTTCTACCGGCAGATGCCGGAGCTGGTGGAGCGCGGCCACATCTACATCGCGCAGCCGCCGCTGTACAAGGTGAAGGTCGGCAAGGAAGAGCAATACCTGAAGGACGGCCCCGCGCTGGACGCCTTCCTGCTCAAGGTGGCATTGAAGGACGCGAGCCTGCAGACCGGCGGCGCGAACTCCACCACGCTCGCCGGCGATACCCTGGCCGAGCTGGCGCGCAAGCACCAGGTGGCCGAGGCCGTCATTGCGCGCCTGCGCAACTTCATGGACGCCGAGGCGCTGCGCGCGATTGCCGACGGCGTGGCGCTCGACCTCGACACCACGCCCGCCGCCGAGGCTTCGGCCGTCGCGCTGCAGGCCAAGCTGCGCGAGCTCAACACGACCGGTGTGCCGGCCGAGGTGAGCAGCGAATTCGACGCCCGCACCGACAAGCCGCTGCTGCGCATCAGCCGCCGCCACCACGGCAACATCAAGAGCAGCGTGCTCACGCAGGACTTCGTCCACGGCGCCGACTACGCAGCGCTCGCCGAAGCCGCCAACACCTTCCGCGGCCTGCTGAGTCCCGAAGGCGCGCTGGTCAAGCGCGGCGAAGGCGAACGCGCCAAGGAAGAAAAAGTCGACGACTTCCGCCAGGCCATGAAGTGGCTGATCAGCGAAGCCGAGCGCGCCACCTCGCGCCAGCGCTACAAAGGCCTGGGCGAGATGAACCCCGAGCAGCTGTGGGAAACCACCATGGACCCGACCGTGCGGCGCCTGCTCAGGGTGCAGATCGACGACGCGATCGAAGCCGACCGCGTGTTCACCATGCTCATGGGCGATGAGGTGGAGCCGCGCCGGGAGTTCATCGAGCAGAACGCGCTGCGGGCGGCGAATATCGACGTGTGATGATGGTCGTCACCCACATCCACGGCCCCGTGCCGCACCGCTGAAGAGCCTGAAAACGCCCGGTCACCCGGGCGTTTCTCATTGCAGGCGCAAGGTTGTGGCGAGCCCGCCGTTCGAGCACGGGCCGTCGGAGTATTCGGCTTCGCCGGACGGGCCGATGCACTTGGTCACCTTGACGGTGGGCGTTGCCACGCGGGGAGGCTCGACAGGGGCACCCTCCAGCGGAACGAGAGACGCGACGGGGAGGGCGGCCGGCCTCACAGGCCGCGCAGCTTCCTCGCGATCGCTCGTAACGGGCGGCTGGACGAACGCAGCCGGGATGCTCGCCTGAACCGGCGCGCGTGCCGCGCTTTCCCGTACCAGCCCCTGGAGGGTCGCATAGAACAGGAACATCGCCACGAGTGCCACCCCGAGGCACGGTGCCCAATACTGCGGCGGCCCCCAAGGCCCAAAGGACCGGCCAGGCCGTCCTCTCAGCGCCGCAGCCATGGCCAGCCCCCGGCCTGCAATGCGCCCGCCAACCGGGCGATCCCTCCGGTGCCGCTCGCCGCGCGCCCGATCAGCGCACCGCCGGCCGCACCGACGGCGATGCGCGCCAGCAACGAGCGGCTGCGGCCCGCCGCCAGCAGCAGCAAAACGCCGGCGCCCAGCACAGCGAGATGCTCACCGGGATAGTCGGCGCGCGCGGCATCCACTTTCCTGAAGTCGTCGATGGTCGATTGGAATGTCATGGCCGAAGCTCCTTGTTTGCGTTCAGCCGTTCTTAACCCGCACCGCCATGTGCGGCTGTAGGCGCGCGCCATGCCCGCCGGCGGAATCCGTCCCGAAAACGCCGCAGACCGAGGCACATCAGGGTTTCCCTCAGGCTTGTCAGTAAAAGCACCGGCAATGCACGTCACAAGGCCGTCATCAGCTATGAAAACAATAGCATTCACCTTCAATCCGAAGATCGTTCCTCGTAAACGCTATATCTAGCCCGACTCTTGCTAAGCAAAATCCCCGACGGATTTCACGTCACGCAAGATCGAGGACCACACAGCAATGAACCCTACGCGTCTCCGCCGGCCCCTGGCCGCGCTGGTATTGGGCGGTACAGCAGCATTCCTCGGGGCCGTGACTTCAGCCCACGCGTTCTCGAACCCGCCCATCCAGGTGGCGCAGGGCATCGAGTACATGTGCGGCGGCGCCGCCAAGGACGAAGCCGCGTTCATGGAAATGGTGTCGCCGCGCTGGGCCGCGACCATCGATTTCGGCGTCAGCGACGGCAAGGGGACAGGGGTGCCCGGCTTTCCCGCCAAGGCCCTTATTGAAGTACGCCAGAAATACACCGGCCAGGTCGTGATGGACGTGCAGTCGCAAGGCCCCTATATGCTGGCGCGCCTCAATCCGGGCGCCTATGACGTGAACGTGACGCTCGGCGGCCTCACGCTGACGCAGTCGCTGGTGGTGATTGCCGGCATGCCGGCGCGTGCGTCGTTCGTGTGGCCCTCGAATTTCGACATGGCCTCGATCGCGCCTTCGTTGCCACAGGCGCTGGCGCAGACGTCCACCGCCCGCTGAGCTTTTTTCCGGTCAGCCTTTCCTAAGCCGCGAACCGCACAGTGACGTCGTGGCTTCTCGCCACGACGACAAGGAAAGGATTCAGACCATGGGCACCCGTTTTCCATCATCGCGCGCGATGCGGCCGCTGGCGGCCGCCCTGTTCTGCGCCGCCGTTGTGCTCGGCGCGCTTTCGCCCGCGCAGGCGGCGGTGAACCCGCCGATCTACATGGCGCACGGTGTCGAATACATGAGCGGCGGCATCGGCAGCGACGAGGCCCGGCTGATGGAGACGGTGTCGCCGCGCTGGCCCGCCACCTTCGAATTCGCGGTCAAGGACAGCAAGGGCGCCGACTTCGCGGCCAACGTGCACGTGACGGTGCGCGACAGCAGCGGCACCGCACTGCTCGACAACGTGGTGTCGGGCGGCCCGTTCATGGTGGCGCGCCTCGATCCGGGCACCTATGAGGTCGAGGCCCGCATCGGCAGCCAGGTGCTGAAGCAGCAGCTGCACGTGCTGCAGGGCGCACCGGCCAAGGCGAGCTTCATCTGGCCGGCAGGCACCGACATGGCTTCGGCCGGCACGCGCACGGTGCAGTAACACGGCGAAAGTGGGCGCCGGCACCGCGGCGGACCGGTACCGTTCTTGTGGGTCCGGCAGAGCCATGAAGCCTGCTATCCGGGCGCATTGCGCTATAGAAAAAATAGCTATCGCCGCACTTCCCGGCGCCTTGAATGCGCGGCATGCGCCTTGCAGATGAGGTGTCCCGGGCAGTGCCCGATCCCATTGCCCCGATGCCGATCCGTCCCCTGAGCGCCCTGACCGCGCTATTGCACGTCTATATCGCGCTGCGCCTGCTGCCCGCGCTGGCCGTGCTCACGCCCGCGTGGCCGCTGGCGCTGTTCGCGCTCGCGGTGTCCGCGGTCACGATTCCGCTGCCTTTCGTGTCGCGCCGCATCGGGCGCGATGCCGCCACGGGCGATGTGCTCAAGTGGATCGGCCTGATCGGCATGGGCTGGTTCTCGTCGATGTTTGTGCTCACGCTGCTGCGCGACGCTGGCCTGCTGCTCGCCTGGCTCGCAAGCGCGTTGGGCGGTGTGCCGGTGCAGTGGAATGTGCTGCAGCCATGGAGCGCGCTGGCCGTGCTGGCGATGGCCACAGCCACGTCGGCGATCGGTTTCCTCAATGCGCGCCGCACGGCCGGCGTGAAGCGGGTGGACGTGCCCATCCGCGGCCTGCCGCAGGCACTCGAAGGCTTCACGATCGCGCAGCTCAGCGACATCCACGTGGGTCCGACGATCCGGAACGCGTACATCCAGCGCATCGTCGATGCGGTGAATCGCCTGGGCGCGGACGCCATCGCGATCACCGGCGATCTGGTCGACGGCACAGTGCCGGAACTGCGCGAGCACATCGCGCCGCTGGCCGGTCTGCGTGCGCGCCACGGCACCTTCGTGGTCACGGGCAACCACGAGTACTACGCGGGCGCGCATGCCTGGATCGACGAGCTGCGCCGGCTCGGCCTGAAGGTGCTGCTCAACGAGCACGTGGTGCTGCAGACGCGCAACGTGCGCGGCGCGCAGACCGATGAAGAGCTCTTCGAAAGCGCGCTCGTACTCGCCGGCGTGACCGACTTCACTGCCGGGCATTTCGACGCGGCGCACGCCAGCGATCCGCACCTGGCGCTGCACGATGCGCCGCCGCTGGTGCACACGCGCGTGCTGCTTGCGCACCAGCCGCGCAGCGCGCCGCTGGCTGCGGCGGCCGGCTACCAGCTGCAGCTGTCTGGCCATACGCACGGCGGCCAGTTCTTTCCCTGGAACCTGTTCGTGCCGATGCAGCAGCCTTTCACGGCCGGCCTGCACCGGCTGCAGGACATGTGGGTGTACGTGAGCCGGGGCACCGGCTACTGGGGCCCGCCGAAGCGCTTTGGCGCGCCTTCCGAAATCACGCTGCTGACGCTGGTGCCGGCGAAGTCCTGAAGAGCCTGCTCAGGATTCGAGTTCGGCCAGCCGGCGTGCGTTGGAGGTAGCCGCCGCGTGGATCGGCTCCAGGCCCTCGCGTGCGATGCGCGCCGCGATTTCCGGCAGCTGGCTCGCGGCATCGACCGTGCCTGCGGCCGATTGCACGAACGCATCGCCATGCGCGGCCGCCTGGGCCGGCGTGACGCTGCCCGCCAGCAAGAAGAAGGCCGTCGTGCCCTGGACCCATTGCTGCAGCACCCGGCTGGCGAGCGAGAAATGGCTGCTGTGCCACTGCTTCGCCATCGCGATGCCAGCCTCGTTTGCAGCCGCCAGCTTTTCCTGCCCCATGAGCTGGAATTCCGCGAGGTCGGCCGCACTGGGCGTGAGTCCGGCCTTGGCGATGCGCTCGGTGCGCATGCGGATCACGGAGCCGGACGACAGCAGCATCTCATGGGTCTTGAAGGCCAGGTCGAACCACTGCATGAGCGGATTGGCCAGGCGGGCGGCGGAGGTGAGGGAGGGCATGAGGGCAGTGCGCTGGAGGAGGTCGGACCACTATAGGCTTCGCCGGCCCGAAAATGCTGCAGTGCAACAAATCCGGCACTGCATTTTTATTGATCGGGTCCTACTTCCCGATGTGGAAATTACGTGCCGAGCGAATGCTGAACAGGGTTGAGATTGATGATGTCTTCCTGTTTCACGTCACGCGTCACGGGCCGCAGCATGAGATTTCGCGTCGCCACACCTCTTCGGGCCGCCCTGTTCGCGGCCCTTTCGGCCTTGCCGGGCGCGGCGGCCCATGCATTCGAAGACAGCGCAACGGGCATGTACGTCGAGGGAGGCCGCGCCCCGCACGGGCAAATGGGCAGCGCCGATTCGGCCACGGTGGGCATGACCTTCCCATGGTCACCGCGCCAGCCGGTGCGCGAAGGCGCACTCTCGGGCTACTGGGATGTGTACCTGAGCAACTGGCATGCGCCGGCCCTCGGCAACGGCCCGCGCAACTACGCGCAGATCGGCGCCCTCTACACCTGGCGCTACCGCTTCGACCATGGCGACTCGCCCTGGTTTGCCGAAGGCGGCGTCGGCGGCAGCGTGATGGATCACGTCTACAGGACGCCCGACCGCAGCTTCAGCACCGCCTTCCAGTTCACGGAGGTGCTGGGCCTCGGACGCAGCTTCGGCGAGCACGGCACGCATGAACTGTCGCTGCGCGTGCAGCACTTCTCGAATGGCGGCATCAAGAAGCCGAACCCGGGCGAGACCTTCGTCCGGCTGCGCTACGCCTATCGCTTCTAGCGCCCCGCCATCCCCGGCCGCTTCGCTCTCGCCTCCGTCACCAGATAGCCCAGCGCGGCCACCATCAGCGGCAGCAGGTAGTACAGGCCGCGATAAGCCAGCAGCGCGCCGAGCAGCTGGGCTTCCGGCACCTCGTGCGACAGCAGCGCCACGAACACCGCCTCGAGCACGCCGAGCCCCGCCGGCACGTGCGTGACGACCCCGGCCACCGCCGCCACCAGCAGCACCGCGAGCACCTGCGGATAGCCGACCTGACCCTGCAGCAGGAACCAGATCACGCCGCCGATCAGCGACCAGTTGGTGCACGACATGGCGAGCTGCAGCAGCGCCATGGCCAGCCCCGGGATCCTGAACGCATGGCCGCGCACGCGCCAGACGCGCCCCTTCGCCGCTGCGCACAGCACCAGGTAGGCCAGGGCCACCATCAGCAGCACCGCGCCGAGCATGCGCAGGTCCTCGTGGTCGATTTTCCAGCCGGGCGGCAACGTCATCGGCCAGAAAAGGAATGCTGCGCCGGCCACCACGAGGTAGCCGAGCCAGTTGGTCAGCATGCTGAAGCCGAGCACGCGAGTGATGGTCTCGTTCGCGAGGCCCAGGCGCGAATAGAGCCGGTAGCGGAAGGCCACGCCGCCCACCAGCGACCCGAGGTTGAGGTTGAAGGCGTAGCTGATGAAAGTCACGCCCATCACCGTGCCCGTGCCGAGCCGGTGCCGCGTCAGGTGCCGGCCCAGCAGGTCGTAGGTGCTGTAGAGCGCGAAGCTGCTTGCCGCCAGCACGCCGGCCGCAAGCAGCACGGCGGCAGGCAGCAAGCGGATCGCGTCGAACACCTCGTCCCAGTGGATGGTGCGCGCCTGCCGCACGAGCAGCCACGCGATCAGCGCGAAGAAGCCCCACGTCGCCGCGCGGCGAATCCAGGGCCACCAGCCGTGGTGGGAGAGAGCCATGGTGCTCATCGATTCGATGCGGCGCTTCCGCTCAGGCGGCTTCCGTCCGGGTGGCGCCGCCGGCCGGGTCACTGCGGCCGCTGCCGCGCCGGCTCGCGAGGTCGGTGGCTTCGGCCGGCGTCAGGCGCGGCGCGTGTCGCGGCAGGCGGCCCAGCAGGGCCGGGTACCAGCGCAGGATGTGGAAGACGAAGAAGCTGCGCACCAGCCGCCAGCCGCTCCATTCGCTGGCGAGATCGGCCGCCTCCACCTGTTTGCAGCTGTGCTGCATCAGCCGGTCCATGCGCTCCCACAGCACCTGGTTGAAGGCCGCGTCGCGCACGATCACGTTGGCCTCGAGGTTCAGCGACAGGCTCAGCGGGTCGAGGTTGCTCGACCCCACGGTGCTCCACCTGTCGTCCATGAGCGCGACCTTGCCATGCAGCGGACGGTCGCAGTATTCGTAGATGCGCACGCCGGCATGCAGCAGGTGGTGGTAGAGCATGCTCGCGGCAGTCTTGACGATCGGCATGTCGGGCTCGCCCTGCAGGACGAGCCGCACGTCCACGCCGCGCCGCGCCGCGCGCCGCAATTCCTTGATGAGCAGGTAGCCCGGAAAGAAATACGCATTGGCGATCACGATGCGCCTGCGCGCCGCGCGGATGGCCGCACGGTACTGCCGCTCGATGTCGTTGGTGTGGCGCCGGTTGTCGCGCGTGACGAACATCGCATCGGCCTCGCCGGCGCGGACCTGGTTCACGGGCGGCGCCAACTTCAGCCGGCGGCGGAACCAGCTCGCGCCCTTGCCGCCGAGCGCGATGGCGCGCAGCACGAACTGGTGGATCTCTCCCACGATCGGGCCCGCGAGTTCCACCGCATAGTCCTGCTTGGCCTTGGGTCCGAAATCGAGCAGGTGGTCCGCCGAATAGTTGATGCCGCCGACGAAGGCGCGCTCGCCGTCGACCACCACGATCTTGCGGTGCATGCGGCGGAACACGTTCAGCCGCTGGCCCATGAAGCGCTGACCCGGATCGAACACCCGCACCTTCACGCCGGCCAATGTCAGGCCCTCGATGAACTCGCGCGAGAGATCCGGCGAACCGAAGCCGTCGATCATCAGGTCGATCTTCACGCCACGCTGCGCCGCCTCGCGCATGGCGGCGTGCAGCTGCAGGCCGACCTTGTCCTCGAACAGGATGAAGGTCTCGGCGATCACCTCGCGCCGTGCCTTGCGGATGGCGTCGAACACGCGCGGGAAGAACTGCTCGCCGTTCTCCAGCAACTCGATGCGGTTGCCGCCGGTCCAGTGGTTGTTGTTCCCGCTGCTCATGGCTCGCGCGCTCACTGCGCTCACAGGTCGATATCCGCCACCAGCGGGGCGTGGTCCGACAGGTGCGACCACGGCCGGCGCGGCAGCACCACGGGCGCGTGCGCGCCGGCATTGCGCACGTAGATGCGGTCCAGCGGCAGCACGGGGAAGCGGGCGGGAAAGGTCCTGGCCGCGCGGCCGTTGGCATGCACGAACACTTCGCGCAGAGCGGCGCCTTTTTCCAGGATCTCGTGCGCGCGGCCGCGCCAGTCGTTGAAGTCGCCCGCCACGATCAGCGGCGCGTCGGCCGGCACCTCGTCGCGCACGATGTGGCAGAGCAGCTCGAGCTGCTGCTGCCGGTGCGCCTCGGCCAGCCCGAGGTGGGCGCAGACCGCGTGCACGTCGACGACACGGCCCGGCAGCCGCAGCACGCAATGCAGCAGCCCGCGCTTCTCGGGACCGCTCACGGACACGTCGTGGTTGCGGAAATGCACGATCGGGAATTTCGAGAGCAGCGCATTGCCGTGGTGGCCTTTCGGATACACCGCATTGCGCCCGTAGGCGAACTGCGGCCACATGGTGTCGGCCAGGAATTCGTAGTGCGGCGCTTCGGGCCAGTTGCTCACCCTGCGCGAATGGCGCGAATGGGTGCCGAGCACTTCCTGCAGGAACACCACGTCGGCGCCCACGGTGCGCACCGCGTCGCGCAGCTCCGGCAGGATGAACCTGCGGTTGAGCGCGGTGAAGCCCTTGTGGGTGTTCACCGTCATGACCTTGAGCGAGGTCGGCGAGGCCTGCGCGGACGCCGCGGCGTCTGGAATGGGAGAGGAGGACATCGTTGTGCAAGTTGTACGTTGCCGCGCCCCTCCTGACTGTAGGAACTCGCCACCTCCTTCCGCCCCCTTTCACGCGTGGGCGGCCGGCTCCTACAGGCAGGCCTGCCGCACCCCCACACGGTGGGAATTTCGCTGCCTCTACGGTGATTTTCGAGGGCTCGGAAAGCAGCCCGCGTTTCATCCTCGACACCGACACAAAGCCACAAGGAGCACATCGATGAAGCAAATCACTTTTCACGCCACGGTTCTCGCCGCGTTGCTGGGCATGGCCGGCATCGCGTCGGCACAGGCCACGTCCATTCCCGCCCACCGACGGGGCGGGC
>NZ_JBGLYN010000053.1:0-42228 GCF_047304045.1 Variovorax sp. Varisp85 | reverse complement strand
CCCCCATCCCAGCCTTCCCCCAGAGAAGGAAGGAGCAATACAGGGCCTCCGCAAGGCAGGTTTTCGGAGCGTGAGAAAATGTCGGGTTCCCCCCGAACACCAACCCTCACAGTCAGGACACCCCATGGACGCAGAACAGATCAACCAAATCGGCGCAATGCTCGCGGACCTGAGCGTTCGTACGGTCGATTTACGGAGGTATCTTTGACTACGATGCCAAAGCTGAACGACTGAGGACAGTCAACGCATCGCTCGAAGACCCGAACGTCTGGAACGACCCGAAGAAGGCCCAGGAACTGGGCAAGGAAAAGAAGTCGCTCGACGACGTGGTCATCACGCTCGACCGGCTCACCAACGGGCTCTCGGACAACACCGAGCTTTTCGAGATGTCGAAGGAAGACGGCGACATGGACGGCCTGCAGGCCATTGCCGATGACGCCGCCACGCTCGAAGCCGACATCAAGCAGCTCGAATTCCGCCGGATGTTCAACAACCCGGCCGATCCGCTCAACGCCTTCGTCGACATCCAGGCCGGCGCCGGCGGCACCGAGGCCTGCGACTGGGCCAGCATGCTGCTGCGCCAGTACCTGAAGTACGCCGAGCGCAAGGGCTTCAAGACGCAGATCGAAGACGAAACGCCCGGCGACACCGCCGGCATCAAGGGCGCGACCATCAAGGTCGAGGGCGACTACGCCTTCGGCCTGCTGCGCACCGAGACCGGCGTGCACCGCCTGGTGCGCAAGTCGCCGTTCGACTCGTCGGGCGGGCGCCACACGAGCTTTGCCAGCATCTTCGTGTACCCGGAAATCGACGACTCCATCGAGATCGAGATCAACCCTTCCGACGTGCGCACCGACACCTTCCGCGCCAGCGGCGCCGGCGGCCAGCACATCAACAAGACCGACTCGGCCGTGCGCCTGACGCACATCCCGACCGGCATCGTGGTGCAGTGCCAGGACGGCCGCAGCCAGCACAGCAACCGCGACGTGGCGTGGAAGCGCCTGCGCTCGCGCCTGTACGACCACGAGATGCGCAAGCGCCAGGAAGAGCAGCAGAAGCTCGAGGACAGCAAGACCGACGTGGGCTGGGGCCACCAGATCCGCAGCTACGTGCTGGACAACAGCCGCATCAAGGACCTGCGTACCAACGTCGAAGTCTCGGCCACACAGAAGGTGCTGGACGGTGATCTCGACGTGTTCATCGAAGCTTCGCTGAAGCAAGGCGTCTGATGAAGGTCGAAGCGCTGATCTTCGACATGGACGGCACCATGATCGACTCCATGCCCTGGCATGCGCGATCGTGGGTGGAGTTCGTGGCACGCCACGGGCTGAAGCTCGACGTGAGCGACATCCTCGCGCGCACCACGGGCCGCACCGGCACCGAGTGCATGCGCGAGCTGTTCGAGCGCGACCTCTCCGACGCCGAGTGCCAGGTGCTGGTGCACGAGAAGGAAGAAATCTACCGCGCCATGTTCAGCGACAACTTCGCCGAAGTGGCCGGCTTCTCCGCCTTCGCCAAGGCGGCCGTCGCGCGCGGGCTGAAGGTGGCGGTCGGCACTGCCGGCGACAGGCACAACATCGAGTTCGCCATGTCGCGCCTGAAGATGGACCCGCTGCCGCTGGCCATAGTGGGCGGCGATGAAGGCTTCAGCGGCAAGCCCACGCCCGCCATCTTTCTCGAAGCTGCACGCCGCATCGGCGTTGCGCCCGAACGCTGCATCGTTTTTGAAGACGCGCCCTTCGGCATCGAAGCCGCCCGCCGCGGCGGCATGCGTGCCGTGGCCGTGTGCAGCACCCATACCGCCGCCGAGCTTGCCGGCCCCCATGTGATTGCCGCGGTTCGCGACTACGACGAACTCGCCCATTCGAATTTTCTGGAGACACTCGATGATGTTGCGTGACGCTCAAGGGCAACCAATTGCCATTCGCCGCGAAGACTATGCCGCTCCGGCCTACTGGATCGACACCGTCGACCTCACCTTCGACCTCGACCCCGCCAAGACCCGCGTGCTCAACCGCATGCAGATGCGCCGCAACCCCGAAGTGCCGCTGGAGCCGCTGCGCCTGCAAGGCGACGAACTGAACCTGGCGCGCGTGCTCGTCAACGGCCAGGGTGCGTCGTTCCGCATGGAAGGCGACCAGCTCGTCATCGACGGCCTGCCCGACGCGTTCGAGCTCGAAATCTTCACCACCTGCTGCCCCATCAAGAACACCAAGCTGATGGGCCTGTTCGTGAGCGAAGACACCTTCTTCACGCAGTGCGAGGCCGAGGGCTTCCGCCGCATCACCTACTTCCTCGACCGTCCGGACGTGATGGCGATGTACACCGTGACGCTGCGCGCCGCCAAGGCCGCCTACCCGGTGCTGCTGTCGAACGGCAACCTCGTCGAGCAGGGCGACCTGCCCGAAGGCCGCCACTTCGCGAAGTGGGTCGACCCGTTCAAGAAGCCCAGCTACCTGTTCGCCCTGGTGGCCGGCAAGCTGGTGGCACGCGAGCAGCGCATCACCGCGCGCAGCGGCAAGGAGCACCTGCTGCAGGTGTACGTGCGCGCCGGCGACCTCGACAAGACCGAGCACGCGATGAACTCGCTCATCAACTCGGTGCTGTGGGACGAAGCCCGCTTCGGCCTGCCGCTGGACCTCGACCGCTTCATGATCGTGGCCACCAGCGACTTCAACATGGGCGCCATGGAGAACAAGGGCCTGAACATCTTCAACACGAAGTACGTTCTGGCCAACCAGGCCACCGCCACCGACGCCGACTACAGCAACATCGAGAGCGTGGTCGGCCACGAGTACTTCCACAACTGGACCGGCGACCGCGTCACCTGCCGCGACTGGTTCCAGCTCTCGCTGAAAGAAGGCCTCACCGTCTTCCGCGACCAGGAATTCAGCCAGGACCTGTGCGCCGACGCCTCGGCCCGCGCCGTCAAGCGCATCGAAGATGTGCGCGTGCTGCGCACCGCCCAGTTCCCGGAAGACGCGGGCCCGATGGCCCACCCGGTGCGGCCCGACAGCTACATCGAGATCAGCAACTTCTACACCGTCACCATCTACGAGAAGGGTGCCGAGGTGGTGCGCATGATGCAGACGCTGGTCGGCCGCAAGGGCTTCGAGCGCGGCATCACCCTCTACTTCGAGCGCCACGACGGCCAGGCCGTGACCTGCGACGACTTCGCGCAGGCCATTGCCGACGCCAACCCCGAATCGGAACTGGCCCGCCTGCTGCCCCAGTTCAAGCGCTGGTACAGCCAGGCCGGCACGCCGCGCCTCGCGGCCCACGGCGTGTACGACGCGCAGAGCCGCAGCTACACCCTGAGCGTGGTGCAGAGCTGCCCGCCCACGCCGGGCCAGCCGACCAAGGAGCCCTTCGTCATTCCGCTGAACGTCGGCCTCCTCGACGCCAGCAGCGGCCGCGAACTGCCCCTGCAGCTCGAAGGCGAGAGCGAAGCCACACACGGCACGCGCACCGTGGTGCTGTCGCGCGCCGGCGAGCAGATCACCTTCACCGGCCTGGACGCCGAGCCGGTGCCTTCCATCCTGCGCGGTTTCAGCGCGCCGGTGATCCTCGACTTCGAGTACACCGACGCCCAACTGCTCACCCTGCTGGCCAACGACCCCGACCCGTT
Organism: Variovorax sp. Varisp85; assembly: GCF_047304045.1. Lineage (NCBI taxonomy): Bacteria > Pseudomonadati > Pseudomonadota > Betaproteobacteria > Burkholderiales > Comamonadaceae > Variovorax > Variovorax sp. Varisp85. The sequence continues at coordinate 38,600 of NZ_JBGLYN010000053.1, read as the reverse complement.
CAACCGCTGGGAAGCCGGCCAGCGGCTGGGCCTGCGCGCCGCGCTGCAGGGCATTGCCGCCCTGGCCACCGACGCCACGCCGGTGCTGAACGACGCCTACATCGACGCCATGCGCAGCGTGCTGCGCAACCCGCAGCTCGACGCCGCCTTCAAGGAACTGGTGCTCACGCTGCCGTCGGAAACCTACATTGCCGAACAGCTCGACGTGGTCGACCCGCAGCGCGTGCACCTCGTGCGCGAAGCCATGCGCGCCCAGCTGGCCACCGCCCTCTTTGCCGACTGGCAGTGGGCCTATGAAGAGCACCACGACACCGGCGCCTACAGCCCCGACCCGACCTCGTCGGGCCGACGCGCGCTGGCCGGCATGGCGCTCAACTTCCTGTGCCTGGCGGCGCGCGCCTCGGGCGACGCCGTGTGGCCGGGCAAGACGCTGCAGCGCTTCAAGGACGCAGGCAACATGACCGACCGCTTCAACGCGCTCAACGCGCTGGTATCGTCGGGCCACACCCTGGCGGCGCAGGCACTGGCGCGCTTCCACGCCATCTTCAAGGACGAGGCGCTGGTCATCGACAAGTGGTTCTCGCTGCAGGCCGGCGCCAGCGACCGCGGCGGCGACATCCTGCCGCTGGTGAAGCAGCTGATGAAGCACCCCGACTTCTCGCTGAAGAACCCGAACCGGGCGCGCAGCGTGATCTTCAGCTACTGCAGCGCCAACCCCGGCGCATTCCACCGCCCCGACGCGGCCGGCTATGTGTTCTGGAGCGAGCGCGTGATCGAGCTCGACGCCATCAACCCGCAAGTGGCTGCCCGCCTCGCCCGCGCACTCGACCGCTGGAGCAAGCTGGCCGAGCCGTACCGCAGCGCCGCGCGCGAAGCCATCGCCCGCGTGGCCGCCAAGCCCGACCTGAGCAAGGACACGCACGAAGTCGTGACCCGCGCCCTGGCGGGAAACTGAAGCAACCGAACCCCACAAGACACATGGCTCAACAAAAGATTTCCCTCACCCGCTACCTCGTCGAACAACAGCGTGCCGACGGCCTCATCCCCGGCCAGCTGCGCCTGCTGCTCGAAGTGGTCGCGCGCGCCTGCAAGAGCATCAGCCAAGCCGTCAACAAGGGCGCGCTGGGCGGCGTGCTCGGCACCGCCGAGAGCGAGAACGTGCAGGGCGAGATCCAGAAGAAGCTGGACATCATCGCCAACGAAGTGCTCATCGAGGCCAACGAATGGGGCGGCCACCTCGCGGCCATGGCCAGCGAGGAAATGGACAGCATCTACGTGGTGCCCAACCGCTACCCGCAGGGCGAATACCTGCTCATGTTCGACCCGCTCGACGGCAGCAGCAACATCGACGTGAACGTCAGCATCGGCACCATCTTCAGCGTGCTGAAGAAGCCCGACGACCACCCCGGCGTGCAGGAAAGCGACTTTCTGCAGGCCGGCACGCAACAGGTGGCCGCCGGCTACTGCATCTACGGCCCGCAGACCACCCTGGTGCTGACCGTGGGCAACGGCGTGGCCATGTTCACACTCGACCGCGAGCAGGGCAGCTTCGTGCTCACGCAGGAAGACATCCAGATTCCGGCCGACACCAAGGAATTCGCGATCAACATGAGCAACATGCGCCACTGGGACGAGCCCATGAAGCGCTACATCGAAGAGTGCCTGGCCGGCAAGGAAGGCCCGCGCGGCAAGGACTTCAACATGCGCTGGATTGCCAGCATGGTGGCCGACGTGCACCGCATCCTGATGCGCGGCGGCGTCTTCATGTACCCGTGGGACAAGCGCGAGCCCGAAAAGGCCGGCAAGCTGCGCCTGATGTACGAGGCCAACCCGATGAGCTGGCTGGTCGAACAGGCCGGCGGCGCGGCCACCAACGGCAAGCAGCGCATCCTGGATCTGCAGCCCACCAAACTGCACGAGCGGGTGAGCGTGATGTTGGGTTCGCGAAACGAAGTTGAGCGCTTGACCCAGTACCACGCCGAGAAGGCTTGATTTCTTGGCTATAATCTGAGGCTTCGCCGGTGTAGCTCAGTCGGTAGAGCAGCTCATTCGTAATGAGAAGGTCGGGTGTTCGATTCATCTCTCCGGCACCAATTGAAAAGCCCGCTATCCAAAAGGTAGCGGGCTTTTTCGTTATGCGGAATTCAAGCTGGCCACTTCGCGAGTAACTCGCCAACGCGTTCCAGCGAGTTGTAGCCGGCTTGGATCAATATTTCAGCGACCTGACTCCTGGTCGAATGCAAAAAGGCCCGCCATCAAAACGATGGCGGGCCTTTTGGTTTGCCGCATCGAGTTCAGCTACGAAGCCGCCGACGCCTCGCTCAACCATTTCAGGGCAAGCGCAGGCACGACCTCCGTCGCCCTGCCCTGCAGGAAGGTGAAGCCGTGCGGCACCTCTTCCATGTCGAGCGCTACAAGCACCTTCTGCGCGGTGCGGTCCGCGTATCGAACAAGAGATGCAGCCGGATGGACCGTGAGCGACGTGCCCACCACCAGCACGCGCGCTGCGGTGGCCACGTGCTCTTCGGCTTGCTCGAAGTCCTGCACTGCTTCGCCGAACCACACGATGTCGGGTCGCAATTGAGTGCCGTCTTCGCAGAGCTGCCCCATGGCAATTGGATTGCCATCGATGCGATAGCGCTTCGGGTCGGGCTCGGACGTTCCGCGCGCATACGCGAGTTGCCCGTGCAGATGCAGCACGTTGCGCGAGCCCGCACGCTCGTGCAGGGCGTCGACGTTTTGCGTGACGATCACAACCTCGTACGCTGGCTCGAGTGAGGCGATCGCGATGTGCGCCGCGTTCGGCCGCGCCTGCCATGCTTTCTCCCGGCGCTCGTTGTAGAAGGCAAGCACTGCCTCGGGGTGCCGCTGCCAGCCGTCCGGGCTTGCGAGTTCCTGCCACGAGTAGCTGTTCCACAGGCCCTTGGCATCGCGGAAGGTGGGCAGGCCGCTCTCGGCGCTCACGCCGGAGCCCGAGAGCACGACGATCTTGTTCGGTTGGACCCGGGATTTCATGCTTCGGCACTCCTTTGGCTTTGTTGTCGAATTATTGGCTCCCCGAACACGGATCGAACGTGTGACCTGCGCATTAACAGTGCGCCGCATCTACCAACTGAGCTATCGAGGAAAAAATGGATTGAAGAATGTGATGTGGATGGAGGCGCGGACCGGAGTCGAACCGGTCTGGACGGATTTGCAATCCGCTGCACAGCCGCTTTGCTACCGCGCCGAAACTTGGTGATTGGCGTTCCGCAGGGGAGTCGAACCCCTGGCTTCCTCCTGGACAGGGAGGCACTCTGGCCACTGAGTTAGCGGAACGAGGAAGAAAAAGGGTGACTGGCGCGCGCGGAAGGAGTCGAACCTTCAACCGTTGGGTTTGGAGTCCAGTGCTCTGCCAGTTGAGCTACACGCGCATAAAAAAAAGATGGTCTGGGTGGCAGGATTTGAACCTGCAGCCTCCTGCTTCCAAGGCAGGCCGTCTACCAGATTGACACTACACCCAGAGAAGAATCAGAAGAAAAATTGGTGCCCCGGGGGAGACTCGAACTCCCAGAATTCCGCTTCTAAGGCGGACACGTTTGCCAGTTTCGTCACCAGGGCTGAATAGGTGATGTGAGGCGACGATCCGTTCCAGTGGCCGGTCTCGCCTCGTTGCTTGCGAATTTTTAAAGAACATTCACGGGGCTGGAGCCCGATGTCATGCAGCACGATCGCTGCCTGAAAGGAATGAGTGAGGCAAAAAACAAAGAGGCCCGGAACCTTGCGGTGTCCGGGCCTCTGCTTGAGAGAGCTTGGGAGGTCTGCGCCTACGCGCTTCCTCCACCCGGTTGCACCTGATCCTTGCAATCGCTCGACCACAGATTGGCCTGCAGCTCTTGCATGGGGTACGGGTATTGATCAAGTTGCTGCAACGACGGCAGCAGGCCAAAGCCAAGGCCGTCATGCGACGCGACACGCACGAACACATTGCCCGATGCAGGGCAGGTGCTGTAGATGCGGATCTGTGCGGCTTTCACGATGTGTTCTGTTGGCGTTGAGTGGATCGGACTGTAAATAGTCTTTACACAACCGTCAACAACTTCGATCAACTTTTTTTGAAGTCCCGTGGTGGCCACACAGCCCATTCGACAAGCTCATCAATGCGGCTTCTATCGCGCGCTAGCCACGATCGCAATCCCCCGAATCTGCCCTGCCCCCGGCGCACGCTCCGGCTTCGCATAGTGCGCCGGCGCAAACCGGTGCAGCAGTTCCGCCTCCTGCACTTTCGCGGCTTCGAGGTTCGCGAGCTTGACGTGGCCGAAGCCGCGAATCGACAGCGGCAGTGCCGCGATGCGCGCGGCCGTTGCCTGGTTGCCGGCCGAGAGTTCGCCGGCCATCGCATCGAACAGCCCGTCGAAATGCGCGATCAGCTCGCGCTCCGTCCGCCGTTCGCCGGTGCGGCCGAAGGGATCGAACGCCGTGCCCCGCAACCGCTTGCCATGCGCCAGCCAGCGCATGGCGGGCAGCATCCAGCCACCGATGCGGATCTTGGCGGGCGCATGCCCGTTCGCGGCACGCGAGACCAGCGGGGGCGCCATGTGGAATTCGAGCTTCAGGTCGCCTTCGAACTGCTCCGACAGCTTCTTCACGAACTCTCCGTCGGCGTAGAGCCGAGCCACCTCGTACTCGTCCTTGTAGCTCATGAGCTTGAGCAGGCTGCGCGCCGCGTTGCGCGTGAAAGGCAGGCTCGCATCGCCCCCCGCCAGCGCAGCTTCGCGTGCACGCAGGCTGCGGATGCGCGCTTCGAAACGGTCTGCCCATGCGGCGTTCTGGTAGCCCGTCAGGTGGCGGCGTGCATCGGCGATCAGCACGTCGAGCGGGCGCTCGTCGGCCTGCGAAGCGTGTGCGTCCGTAGGCGCTGCGCGCAACTGATCGAGCGCCGCAGGGTCGCCCGCCGCAAGCCGCCCCAGCGAGAACGCCGACTGATTGGCCGCCACGGCCACGCCGTTCAGCTCGATCGCATGCATCAGCGCCTCCAGGCTCAGCGGCACCAGGCCGCGCTGCCATGCATAGCCCGCCGCCACGATGTTCGCCGCCAGCGTATCGCCGAGGAATTCTTCCGCGAGGCTTTGCGCGTCGAAGGTCTCGACCTGCTCCTCTCCGGCGACGAAGCGCATCTTCTCCAGCAGCAGGTCCACGTGCAGATCGGCATCGGGGTTGCGCAGCGACTCGGCCACCGGAATCTCGTGGATGTTCGCAAGCACGCGCGTGCGTCCGTGCCGCACGGTCTGCAGCGCATCGGCCGACGCACCCACCACCACGTCGCAGGCGAGGATCGCGTCGGCCTGCTGCGTGTCGATGCGCACCTGGTGCAGCCGCTCGCGCGAATCGGCCAGCCGCACGAAGCTCAGCACCGAGCCGCCCTTCTGCGCGAAGCCCATGAAGTCGAGCACGCTCGCGGCCTTGCCTTCGAGGTGCGCGGCCATCGCGATCACCGAGCCGACGGTCACCACGCCGGTGCCGCCCACGCCGGTCACGAGCAGGTCGTAGGGCGCGGTCCACACGTGCGCATCAGGGTGCGGTAGTGCGGCCACGCGATGCAGGAAGGCGTCGCGCCCGGCGGCCAGCGCGCCGCTCTTGCGGCGCAGCTTGCCGCCCGTCACGCCCACGAAGCTGGGGCAGAAGCCCTTGGCGCAGGAATAGTCCTTGTTGCAGCTGGTCTGGTCGATCTTGCGCTTGCGGCCCATCGGCGTTTCGTGCGGCAGCACGGCCACGCAGTTGCTCTGCACGGCGCAGTCGCCGCAGCCTTCGCACACGGCTTCGTTGATGAACAGGCGCTTGGGTGGATCGGCGAGCTCGCCCTTCTTGCGGCGGCGGCGCTTCTCGGCCGCGCAGGTCTGTTCGTAGATGAGCACGGTCACGCCGGCCATTTCGCGCAGCCGGCGCTGCACGTCGTCGAGCGCGGCACGGTCGTGGAACTCGGTGCCTTTCGGAAAGCGGTCCTTGATGTCGTCGTACTTGCCGATGGCGTCGCTGACAACGACGACCTTGCTCACGCCTTCGGATTCGACCTGCCGCGCAATGGCGTCCACGCTGATCGCGCCGTCGACAGGCTGGCCACCGGTCATCGCCACCGCGTCGTTGAACAGGATCTTGTAGGTGAGCGTCGCCTTGGCCGCCACGGCCTGCCGGATCGCGAGATAGCCCGAGTGGTAGTAAGTGCCGTCGCCCAGGTTCTGGAACACGTGAGGCGTCTTCGTGAACATCGCGTGCGAGATCCAGTCGACGCCCTCCCCGCCCATCTGGATCAGCCCCGCCGTACTGCGGTCCATCCAGTTGGCCATGAAGTGGCAGCCGATGCCGGCGCGCGCGGTCGAGCCTTCGGGGACCTTGGTGCTGGTGTTGTGCGGGCAGCCGGCGCAGAAGTACGGCACACGTTTGACGGCGTCGCTCGCGTTGCCAAGCAGCTCGGGCGGCGTGAAGTCGCGCACGTGCTGCAGGTGGTCGCCCAGGTCGTGGTTGTCGGGGAAGTGCACGGCCAGCCAGTGCGCGACCAGTTCGATGAGCCGCGAGGGGCGCAGCTCGCCGAGCGCCGACACCAGCGGCTGGCCCTCGCGGTCGTGCTTGCCCACGAGCACGGGCCGGGCATCCGCAGGCGCGTTGTAGAAGATGTCGCGCAGCTGCGTCTCGACGACCGCGCCCTTCTCCTCGACGATGAGGATTTCGTCGAGCCCTTGCGCAAAGGCCTTGATGCGCGTCTGCTCGACGGGAAAGCTCAGGCCGATCTTGTAGAGCCGCACACCGGCGCGGGCCAGTTGCTCCGGCGAGAGTTCGAGCCGGCGCAGCACTTCCATCAGATCGTGGTGCGCCTTGCCGCATGTGACGATGCCCACCTTCGCGCGCTCGCTCACGATCACGTGGCGGTCGATGCTGTTGCGCCGCGTGAAGGCGGCCACGGCCGCGAGCTTGTCTTCGAGCCGCGACTCGATGCGCAGCGAAGGCAGGTCGGGCCAGCGGTAGTGCAGGCCGTCCGCTGGCGCGCGATGGCCGGTGGCAGCGCGCACGGTGTCGGCGTCTTCCCAGGCCTCGACGCGCGCGTTGACCACGTCCAGGTCCACGGTGCCTGCGCTTTCGACCACCTCCGACAACGCCGCCATGCCGACCCAGGCGCCCGAGTAGCGCGACAGCTCGTAGCCGTACAGCCCGAACTCCAGGTACTCGGCGATGCACGAGGGCTGCATCACCGGCATCCGCCAGGCCATGAAGGCGTGGTCGCTCTGGTGCGGCATCGACGACGACACGCAGCCGTGGTCGTCGCCCGCCACCACCAGCACGCCGCCATGCGGCGACGAACCGTACGCGTTGCCGTGCTTGAGCGCGTCGCCCGCGCGGTCAACGCCCGGCCCCTTGCCGTACCACATGGCGAACACGCCTTCGACGGTGCGCTCGGGGTCGGATTCGACGCGCTGCGTGCCCAGCACCTGCGTGGCCGCCAGCTCCTCATTGACGGCCGGCACGAAGCGGATGCCTGTTTCCTTGAACCGTTCGCCGGCCTTCCAGATCGCCAGGTCGACCATGCCCAGCGGCGAGCCGCGGTAGCCGCTGACGAAGCCCTGTGTGTGCAGGCCGCGCTGCGCATCGCGCCGGCCCTGCATCACCAGCACGCGGATCAGTGCCTGCGTGCCGGTGAGGAAGACCGAGCCCGAAGGGGCCCAGAGGTTGTCGGAAAGCTGGTAGCCGGGCCGCCTGAGTGCGGTCGCGTTGTGTGGGGCGTTCATGCCCGGAATTGTTCTGCGGCGCCCCGCGGAAGTGCTTCTTCAATACACTGGCGCCAACCCTTGTTTGAAGAATAATCTTCTCGGAGTTCGCCATGAACGTCGATTCTCTTTCTCTTGACGAGCATTGCCTCAAGATTCTTTCTGCACTGCAGCATGACGGCCGCCAGACGGTGCAGCAGATTTCCGAGGCCGTGGGCCTGTCGCCCACGCCCTGCTGGAAGCGCATCAAGGACATGGAGGCGGCCGGCGTCATCCGCGGCTACACGGCGCTGGTCGATCCCGAACTGGTGGGCCTGCACGTGTCGGCCGTGGCCGAGGTGAACCTCGACCGCCACAGCGAGGCGATGGTGCAGCGCTTCGAGGAGGCGGTGGCCGCGAGCCCGCAGATCATCCGCTGCGTGTCGGCGACGGGGCCCGCGGACTACATCCTGAACGTGACCGTGCCGGACATGAAGCACTACGAGCGCTTCCTGCACGAGGTGCTGTTCAGCCTGCCCGGCGTGACGCACGTGCGCTCGAGCATCGTGCTGCGCGAGATCAAATCGGAGACGGCGCTGCCGCTCGACCACCTGCTGCCTGGCAAGGCACGCGCCGCTGGGTCGCGGCGAAGCTAGGACTGCATGAACGGCTTGACGCAGCCCGGCGGGGAAGGCTACGCCATCTTCCCCGCGTCATGAGCCTGGCAGTAGGCCTTCCAGTCGTTCTCGACTTGCGCTGCGCACTGGTGCGCAGCGTCCAGCAGGTCGCGGCGCCACGAACTGGCCGAGGTGCCGAAGTCGATCAGCTCGTCTGCGATGGCCGAGCCCTGGCGCCCCGAACTGCGCAGGTGCGCCCAGGCCATGAGTTGCCCCATCTCTTCGATCACGCCGCTGACCTGGCCCAGTCCGGTGCGGCGCACGTCGAGGCTCACCCGGTCCTCGCTGGGCTGCAGGTCGCGCAGCACGTAGGAAGACTTGCCATCGACGATCGGATGCAGGAAGGCCATCGACACAGCCTGCATGCGGCGTTGGACTGCCACCACGCGATGCGCCTGCGACGGCCACGCGGGCTGCCTGATCTTCAGGTGCGGCACGAGCGACGACGACGTTGCCTGCTTCAGGTCGAGCATGTAGTTGCCGTCGGGCGAGCCCTTGCCTTCGACCAGGACGACGTAGCGCTCCATTCCCAGGCTGCCGGTGCCGGCGATGCGCCGCGCCACGTCGAGCACCCTGAAGAAGCCCGGGTTGTCCTGCGATGCCGCAAATGCGTCGATCAGCCTGGCCGCTCGCTCGCGCCCGGCCCTGTCGGCCCGCAGCGCGTGCTCGCTGTCGCGGCGAATGCGCCGGCCGCCGTTCTTGCGTTCGGTGCGCTTGTCGAGAAAGGCAGCGCGCGTGCGGGCCTTGAGCGTCGCGAGCAGTTCATGAACGAGGCCGCTGGCGGTGTCGCGCTCCACCCAGCGGGCTTTGCCGAGCGCCAATGCACCGGCATAGCCATCGAGAAACACCTTGCACAGCGCGTTCGAATCGTCGGGCGTGGCGCGCAGGCTGCCGCCGGCCACCAGGATGCTCGACAGGAAGCGCACCAGCTCCCACGTCACTGGCGCCAGTGCCGACTCGTCGAAGTCGTTGAGATCAAAGTAAGCGAGCCGGTTGTCGCCCTTGTAGCTGCCGAAGTTCTCCAGATGGGCATCGCCGCACAGCCAGGCCGCCGGCGCCTTGGTGAACAGCGCATCGGCCGGCAGGCGGTCGTAGAACAGGTGGCAGGTGCCGCGCAGGAAGACGAAGGGGTTGGCGCGCAGGTTGGCGTACTTCATCACCAGGCGCTCGGGATCGCGCCCGGCGTTGAATTTGCGGATGGCCTTGGCGACGTTCAGCATGGCGTTGTTCGTTTCCCGCTTGAATGAGCGGCAGATTCTCGGCCAACGCGTGCCGATACCCGGCTTTGCTTGCCGGGCGCGCTTTTTTTCAGGGCATGTCGGGCCTGCCCATGCCGAGCGAGCGCAGCACGGCCGCCGTGCGCGTCTCGACGCCCAGCTTCACGTAGACATGCTCCAGGTGCTTGTGCACGGTGCGCGGGCTGATCGCCAGCAGGGCGGCGATCTCGGCGTCGGTCTTGCCGCGCGAGAGCCACCGCATGACCTCGCCCTCGCGGGGCGTGAGGCCGGGGGGCGGTGCGTTCATGGCCCGCGCATCGGGCAACGGCGCCTTGGTGCGGCGGGCCAGCCGGTAAAGCAAGGCCACCGCCACCGCATGCTCCAGCCCCACGCGCCGGCAGTAGTCGGCCTGCAGTTCGGCTTGGCGAAATTCGCGCCGGCCCGGTGCCTTGGCGACGTGCAGGGTCGTGCGCAAGCCATTGCTGCCGGCCTCGCGATGCCGCACGGGCGAATGCCCGGACTCCAGCTGCTCCAGCAGGCGAAGTGCGCTTGCGCAGTCGTTGCGCGTCAGGTGCGTCATGTCATGCCCCTTTCACGGCACGTACGCATTGCTGCGTATGGCGCCTGCATGCATCGAGACGCAGGATGCTCGCAGGCCCTTGCCGCCGACTCAGTATAGGCAGGCAAGCGCCGCGTATGCCGACGGCCGGCGAAGGGGATACACATGGCTATCGACGAAACACGGCTTAACGCGTTCATGGGTAACTTCGTCCATGACATCGGTGCCGTGATGCACGCAGCCACCATCGTCGCAGGCGACCAGTTGGGCCTGTACAAGGCGCTGGCCGGGGCCTTTGCCTCGGTGCGCAGGCGGGCGAGCGAGACGCCCTTCAACCTGATTTTCGAAGCACGTCCGTGAGGACATTCCAGGAGCTGCCATGTCACGCCAATACATCGACTGCCGCGAGTATCCAAGCACGATGAACTGCAGTGTCGCGCTGTCCGCAGACAGCGAGAGCGAACTGCTCGATGCCGCCGTCCAGCACGCAGTGGCCGTCCACGGCCACACCGACACACCCGAATTGCGCAAGCAACTGGCGAGCATGTTCAAGACCGGCACGCCGCCGGTGCAGGCGCCCGCACAGAAGGCTCCCGCCTGAGACGATCCTGCGCGGATCCGAGCGCCGTTTCGCACGGCGATGAATACCTTCGGGTGCTTGTAACGAGCACCCGTCGATGAAAACCGAGCAGCCCGCTTGAGTGCTGCCCTGCCCGCCGAGCGCGCTTTCCGAAGTCGCGCTATGGTTCGCTGCCACCACGGCGAACCAGACAAGAAGGCGGGTCCATGATCGATCTCAACATCAACGGCCAGTCCGTTGCCCTCAACGCTCCCGACGACATGCCGCTGCTCTGGGCACTGCGCGACATCGTCGGCCTCACCGGCACCAAGTTCGGTTGCGGTATCGCGCAGTGCGGCGCCTGCACCGTGCACCTCGACGGCCAGCCCGTGCGTTCATGCGTGCTGCCGATCGGCGCCATCGGCAAGAAGGCCGTCACCACCATCGAAGCCGTTTCGCAGACACCGGCCGGCAAGAGCATCCAGAAGGCCTGGCTCGACGTCGACGTGGTGCAGTGCGGCTATTGCCAGTCGGGGCAGATCATGTCCGCGGCCGCGCTGCTGCAGCGCACGCCCAACCCGAGCGACGCCGACATCGACATGGCCATGTCGGGCAACATCTGCCGATGCTGCACCTACTCGCGCATCCGCGCGGCCATCAAGCAGGCCGCCACCGGCAAGGCCGAGGTGCTGCAGTCGGTCGTCGCGATGCCTGTCAGGAGCGCATCGTGAAGCCGGCCGCCGTGGGTGCCGTGGGTATCAGCCGGCGCGGCGCACTGCAGGCCGGCGGCCTGGCGCTGGCCTTCACCTGGGTCGGCGGCAGCAAGGCCTTTGCCGCCATCAGCCCGCGGCAGCAGCCCGCCGACGCGGCCGCTGCGCTGGTGGATGGCAACCCCGCCTTCGCGCCGAACGCTTTCATTCGCATCGACGCCGATGGCGGCGTGCGCCTCGTGATGCCGATGGCCGAGATGGGCCAGGCCATCTACACCGGCTCGGCGATGCTGCTGGCCGAGGAACTCGGCGTCGAGCTCGACCAGGTGCGCGTGGAGCATTCGCCGCCGAACGAGGCGCTGTACGGCATGCCGCTGCTCGGCGGCCAGATCACCGGCGGCTCGACCAGCACGCGCGGCACCTACGGCGTGCTGCGCGAGGCCGGCGCGGTGGCGCGCACGCTGCTGGTGAGCGCTGCCGCCGCGCAGTGGAAGGTCGATGCTGCGAGCTGCACGGTCGCGCGCGGCGTGGTGAGCCACGCGCCGTCCAACCGGCAACTCGGCTTCGGCGCGCTCGCCGGTGCGGCCGCCAAGCTGCCGATGCCTGCCAAGGTGGCGCTGAAGGAACCGAAGGATTTCAAGCTCATCGGCCAGCCGCTGCGGCGCGTCGATTCGGCCGGCAAGGTCGACGGCAGCACGCAGTTCGGCATCGACGTGCGCCTGCCGGGCATGAAAGTGGCGACGGTCAAGGCCTGCCCCACGCTCGGCGGCGTGCTGGCCTCGGTGGACGACAAGGCGGCGCGTGCGATTCCCGGCGTGATCGACGTGCTCCGCATCAAGGACGCGGTTGCGGTGGTGGGCGAGCATTTCTGGGCTGCGAAGCGGGGTCTCGATGCATTGAACGTGCAGTGGACGCCGGGGCAGAACGCCGCGCTCACCACGCAGCAGCTGCGCGCGGCACTGGCCGGTGCGCTGGCGAAGGACAAGGCGATCGTCGGCAAGGAAACCGGCAAGCGGCCCGAGGGCACGCTGGTGCAGGCGACCTACGACCTGCCGATGCTGGCCCACGCGACGATGGAGCCGCTCAACACCACAGTGCACGTGCGGCCCGGCGAGTGCGAGATCTGGGTCGGCACGCAGGTGCCAACGCGCTGCGTGAGCGCCGCGGCCAAGGTCGCCGGCCTTGCGGAAGACAAGGTCGTTCTGCACAACCAGTACCTGGGCGGCGGCTTCGGCCGGCGGCTCGAGACCGATTCGGTCGAGCAGGCCGTGGCCCTCGCCAAGCAGGTGCCCTACCCGCTCAAGGTGGTGTGGACGCGCGAGGAAGACATCCGCCACGACATCGTGCGGCCGATGTACCACGACGACATCTCGGCCGTGGTCGACGGCGAGGGCCGGATCCTCTGGTTCGGCGACCGCATTGCGGGCGGCACGGTGCTGGGCCGATGGGCTCCGGCCTTCATGGGCAAGGACGGCATGGACAGCGACCTGATCGAATGCGTGGCCGAGCCCTGCTACGACCTGCCGAACCTCAAGGTCGAGTGGGTGCGGCACGACATGCCGCCCGGCTTGAACGTCGGCTGGTGGCGCGGCGTGGGGCCGACGCACAACCTCTTCGTGATGGAGAGCTTCATCGACGAGCTGGCGCAGCGCGCGAAGAAGGACCCGGTGGCCTACCGGCGCGCGATGCTGAAGAAGAACCCGCGCACGCTGGCGGTGCTCGACCTGGCCGCCGACAAGATCGGCTGGGGCAAGGGCACGCTGCCGGCCCGCGTCGGGCGCGGCGTGGCCGTGGGCGATGCCTTCGGCAGCCGCGTGTGCGCCATCGTCGAGGTCGAGGTCACGCCGCAGGGCGAGGTGCGCATGCGGCGCGCGGTGGTCGGGCTCGACTGCGGCATTGCCGTGAACGCGAGCTCCATCGAGGCGCAGATCCAGGGCGGCCTGCTGTTCGGCCTGAGCGCCGCGCTCTTCAGCGAGATCACGCTGCGCGAAGGCACCATCGAGCAGAGCAACTTCCACGACTACCGGATGCTGCGCATCAACGAGGCGCCGCCGGTCGAGGTCCATACCGTCAAGAGCGGCGAGGCGCCCGGCGGGCTCGGCGAGGTCGGCACCGCCATTGCGGCGCCCGCACTCGCCAACGCGATCTTCGCGGCCACGGGCGTGCGGCTGCGCGCGCTGCCGGTGAACCGTGCACTGCTGGCGCAGGACAAGGAGGCGCTGAAGAAAAAGATCGCCGATGCCGGGCACGGCGCAAGGAGCGCAGCATGAAGCGGCTCCTCAAGGTGCTGGTGGTGCTGTTCGTCGTTGGCGCGGCGCTGTATTTCTTCCTGAACCGTACCGACGGCTCCGAGGGCGAGGCGCCGGTGCTGGCCGGTGCGCCGGCTGATGCGGCGCTGCTGGTGCGCGGCGAATACCTCACCAAGGCCGCCGACTGCATCGCCTGCCACACGGTGCCCGGCAAGGGGCAGCCCTTTGCGGGCGGCCTGCCCTTCGTGCTGCCCTTCGGCACGATCTACTCGTCGAACATCACCGCGGACCCGACCACGGGCATCGGCAACTGGAGCGACGACCAATTCGTGCGCGCGCTGCACGACGGCGTGGGCGCGGACGGCAAGCGCCTGTACCCGGCGTTCCCGTACACCTCGTACACCGCGCTGAGCCGCAAGGACATCCTCGCGATCAAGGCGTACATCTTCAGCCTGCCCAAGGTGAACCAGCCGAACAGGGAGGCCGACCTGGGATTTCCGTTCAACCAGCGCTGGGCCATGGGCTTCTGGAATGCGGCCTTCTTCAAGAGCACCCGTTTCGAGGCCGATGCGTCCAAGCCGCCAGCGTGGAACCAGGGCAAGTACCTCGCGACAGCGCTCGGCCACTGCGCGGAATGCCATACGCCGCGCAACTTCGCCTTCGCGATGGAAAGGGGCAACGACCTCGCGGGCGAGTCGGTCCAGGGCTGGCGCGCCTACAACATCACGTCAGATGCGAAGAACGGCATCGGCGCATGGAGCGATGCCGAGCTTGCCTCGTACCTCACGACCGGGCATGCCGAGGGCCGAGGCTCCGCTTCGGGGCCCATGGGCGAGGCGGTGGAACACAGCCTGCAATACCTGAAGCCGGAGGACGCCTCGGCGCTCGTGAGCTATCTGCGCACGGTACCGGCGAAGTCGGGCAAGGCGCCGATCGAGGTCGATGCGAAGGCACCGTGGGCCGTTGCGGCGAGCGCAGCGGCACCGGCAGCCAACACGGCCGAAGGCCACGAGCAAGGGCTCAGGCTCTTCGCTGCGGCATGCGCGAGCTGCCATCAGTGGAACGGGCAAGGCCAGCAGACGGCCAACGCATCGCTGCTGGGAACGCGCGGCGTGAACGACCCTGACGGCTCCAACGTCACGCAGATGATCCTGCAGGGCGTGAGGATGCGCGTGCACGACAAGAAGGTCTACATGCCGGCCTTCGGCAAGGCCTACACGGACACCGAAGTCGCGGCGCTCGCCAACTACGTGATCGCGCAATTCGGCAACAAGCAGGGCACGGTCACGCCGGAGTTCGTCGCGAAGCAGCGCACGCAATGACGCCCCCTCCCCCGGGGGCAGCACCGGAGGGGCCGCACCTACACTGCGGCCATGAAAAAAAGAGTCAGGGAAATTCAGTTCTGCCTGCAGCCTGTGGTGGAGCTTAGGCAAGAAGCCGCGTCTTACGCCTACACGGTTCGCGCGCCGCGTTCGAAAGGCGTGATACCGCCCAGCTCGTACCGTGACGGCGATTTCGCCACGCTCGCCGAGTGCCTGGGCGACGTGGCCCGGGCACTCGGTGGCGATTTCAAACGCATCTATGTGCGGCTCGAAGGCCACTGCGTCGGGGAGCGCGATCTTGCGGAATTGCGCCAGGAGCCGGAGCAGGTCGCGGCCGAGTTGAAGGCAAGCTGCGATGCGGCGAGCGGCGCCGCGCAATTCGAGTCCACCCTGCCGGCGCCGGAAGCTCCGACAAGCACTCGCGATTGAGGACCGGATCGGCCGCAACGGCCGAGCAGTGCTGTATCCGGCTCGAAACACCGGTTACTTTTAGACACCGATCATGGGAATTCCGCGGCAGGCGGAGCTCCACCTCTGACGCTTGCGGCCCTCGAGATCGGCCCCAAGAGGCCCGCGCCGCCGCGCCGCGAGCCATGCCGAGCGGTCACGGCACAGGCTGCACGCTCCCACCCACTTCCCATCGGCCTCCTCAGGGGTACCCGGTTCCGGGCATATCGCCGCCCCATACGCGTACTTACATTTTGTCTTGGCAAACAGAAAACAAGACATCTGCATGCGCAAGAGGAGAGTGCTCCGGCGCACGGGAGCCTGCCCGCCAGGTAACGAACGGACGATTGAAGCCATGAACAAGATTTTTCGAACCCTGTGGAATCCAACGCTCGGCACTTGGGTGGCCGCCCCCGAAACCTCGCGCGGCCACGCGCGGTCGGCGCGGCTGGGCGAACTGGGGGCCGTGGCCATGGCGGTGCTGCTTCTGGCCGCCGGGCCGGCGTTGGCGGCTGGCGGCGCCGGCGGCCAGCCCGTCGGCGATCCGACGCTGCACGCCGGCAGCGGCGGCAGCAACGGCAGCGGTGGCAGCGGCGGGCTCAACGACACCACGGTGGGCGCCAGCGGAGGAGCCGGTGGGTCGTCGACCGATGCCGGCGTCACGGCGGGCTCCAACGCGAACATCGGCTCCTTCGGCGGCGCCACCGCCGGCACGGGTGGCGCGGCGGGCACTACCAGCAACGTCGTCAGCCCGGGCGTGATGCAGGGCGACAACGGCGGCGCGGGCCAGTCCCAGACCGGCGACTTCAGCAACGGCAACGGATACGGCGGCGGCGGCGGGGGTGGCTTCCAGGGCGCGTCGATCGGCAGCGGCGTCTCTTCCTCCTCGGACAGCTACACCGGCGGCACCGGGGGCGCGGGCGGCAACGGCTATTGGGCGGCCGGCGGCGGCGGCGCGGGAGGCTATGGGTCCATCCTCAACGGCCCGCTCGGCAACTACACGGCCTCCGGCAGTTCGACGGGCGGCGCGGGGGGCCAGGGCGGCGGCGCCTTCTCGCAAGGCGGTGGCGGCGGCAGCGGCGGCGGCGGATTCTTCCTGAACGCCACGGCGCCGGATCTCACGTTCACCAACAGCGGCACCATCGCGGGCGGAGCCGGCGGCGCAGGCGGGTCCGAACTGCTGCCGGCGCGCAGCAATGCCTCGGGCGGCGGCGGCGGCGCCGGCGGCAACGGCATCACGTTGACCGGCAGCACCGTGACCGTGGTCAACACCGGCGCAGTCACGGCTGGCGCCGGAGGCGCTGGCGGAGCCGGCGGCGGCGGCGCGGGAGGCACCGGCGCGCCGGGCGCTGGCGGCGACGGCGGCATCGGCCTGGGGGCCACGGGCGCCGGGGCAACGATCAGCAACAGCGGCTCCATCGCCGGCGGCGCCGGGGGCGTCGGCGGCGCCAACAGCAACGGGGGCGCGAGCGGCGCGAACGGTGCAGGCGGCGTGGGCGTGATGGGCGCCAACCTCGCCATCAGCAGCAGCGGCACCATCTCCGGCGGACTGGGCGGCGATGGCATCACCCGGGCCTCGGCCGTGCAGTTCACGGGCGGCAGCAACAGCCTCACCTTGAACACCGGCGCGGCGCTGTCGGGCGCCGTTGCCATCGACAGCGGTGCCACGGCCAGCATCATCGCCGGCGCGGGTGGCCTGAGCCTGGGCAATGCCCTGCTGCTGGGCGGCACGGGCACTTTCAACACCAACGGCCACGACATGGGCTGGACGGGCCCGATCACGGGCGCCGGCAGCCTCGTGAAGGACGGTGCGGGCACGCTCACCCTGGGCGGCGCCAACATCTACACGGGCGCCACCAACGTCGCCGCCGGCACCTTGCGCGCCGGCGCGGCCAACACCTTCAGCAGCACCAGCGCCTTCACGGTCGCCTCGGGCGCGACGCTGGACCTGGCCGGCCAGAGCCAGACCATCGCGTCCATGGCCAACGGCGGCACCGTCTCGCTGCTGGGCGGCGCGCCCGGCACCGTCCTCACGGTCACAGGCCCGTGGGTGGGCAACGGCGGCACGCTGCGCCTGGGCACGGCGCTAGGCGACAGCACCAGCGCGAGCGACCGGCTGGTCCTCAGTGGCAGCACCGCCATTGCCAGCGGCACGACCAACGTGCAGATCACCAACCTGGGAGGCCTGGGCGCGCTGACCGCCGGCAACGGCATTGAAGTCGTCAGCGCGCTGAACGGCGCCACGACCACCGCGCAGACCACAAAGAGCGCCTTCGCCCTGGCGGGCGGCCACGTCGATGCCGGCGCCTTCGAGTACCGGCTGTACGCCGCCGACGCGACCGGCGCGGGCGAGAACTGGTACCTGCGCTCCAGCGCCGTCATCGTCCCGCCGTCCGGTGGCGGGAACGGCGGCGGCACTGGTGGCGGCACCGGCGGCGGTACTGGCGGCAATGGCGGTGGCGGCGGTGGCGGCGGTGGCGGCGGCGTGATCGTGCCAACTTACCGCGCCGAAGTGCCGCTGTACGCGGCGCTGCCCGAGCAGCTGCGCCAATCCAATCTGGCGATGCTGGGCAACATGCACCAGCGCGTGGGCGACGACGGCCCGGCCGGCGCCAGCACCGCTACACCGGACCAGGGCTACCGCCAGACCTGGGCCCGCCTCATCAGCACGAACCGCACCATCGACCAGAGCGGCACCGTCAGCCCCGCGAGCAAGGGGCGTCTCACGGGCTTCCAGGCCGGCACCGACCTGTGGGCTGACGCCAACTGGCGTGCCGGCATCTACATCGGCGAACTCGACGGCGACATGCGCGTGACCGGCTTCGCTCGCGGCCTTGCGAACTACGCGGCCGGCTCCAACGACCTGCAGAGCCAGTACCTGGGCGCTTACGCCACCTGGAAGAACGGCAGCGGCCTGTACGTGGACGGCGTGCTGCAGGCCGGCCGCCACCGCTACACGGCGGCACCCACGCTGGGCTTCGGCAGTTCCGGCAGCGGCAACAGCCTGCTGGCCTCCATCGAGGTGGGCCAGGCCTTCTCCATCGCGCCGAACTGGACCCTCGAGCCCCAGCTGCAGCTGGTGCACCAGCGCGTGAGCCTGCACGACACGGGCATCCCGGGCGCCCTGGTGCAGCAGGACAGCCACAGCGGCTGGCTGGCGCGCGCGGGCGTGCGGGTCAAGGGCGAGATCGCCACCTCCGCCGGCCTGCTGCAGCCCTACGTGCGGGTCAACGTCTACCGCAGCGGCGGCGGCACCGACGTCAGCCGCTTCATCGGCCCCGCGGCGTACACCGACATCGCCACGCGCACCGGCGGCACCAGCACCGAGCTGGCGGCAGGCGCCACGCTGCAGCTGACGCCGAGCATGAGCCTGTACGCGGAACTGGGCAAGCTGTGGGCCTCGGGCGGAGCCACCCGCACGAAGAGCGGAATCGACGGCAGCGTGGGCGTGAAGGTCCGCTGGTAACGCGCTGCCACTGTTTCCGCCGCTGCGTCAGTGCGGCGCGGCGCCGAGATCCGCGCGAACCGCCGCGACGACGGACAGCACCGCGTCGATCACCGCATCCGGGTCGTCGAACTGGATGTCGTGACCGGCGTTCGGCAACAGCACCTGCCTGCCTCGCGAGGACCACGTCGCCTCGTCCTCGTGCAGCTGCTTCCAGATGGCCTGCACCTGCGTGCCCTGCCCAGGCGTGATCTTCATCCCCCGGAGTTCCGCCTCGGTGTACGGCGCCATCGCGGTGAGCACCACCAGCGGTCGATTGCCCAGGTCGCGGAAGGCGCCGGCCTCGGCGAGCGTGGCGTCGGTCGCATCGCTTTCCACCAACTGCGTGCTCAACGACTTCGGCGCAAAGGCGCGGATCGCCTGCGCATCGCGCGCCGTCTGGTTCCGCGCCTGGGGCAGCAGCGAGGGAGCCGCCGCGCGCAGCAGGCCGGACCACGCGAGCGACACGGCGATGCGCGAGCGCAACGACCGCGTCTCCGTCATGAAGTCCGCGACGCGCGCGACCTGGTCCGGATGCGAAGGGTCGACGAGAACCAGCCCCGCCACCTCGGCGCCGAAGTGCCTCGTGAAACTCGTGGCGAAGAGCCCGCCCAGCGACTGGCCGACCAGCACGTAGGGGCCCCGCTCGCCTGCGCGGGCGAGTGCCGTGTGAAGATCGTGCGCCACCTGCCTGGCACTGGGAGGCGCATCCGAAGGATCGCTCCACATCAGCCCCGCGCGGCTGTACGAGCAGGCGCGCGTGCGCGCTGCGATCTTCGGCTGGACTGCCGACCAGCTCAACGAACCGCCGGCGCTCAGGCCCGCCTCGAACACGACGGTCGGCGAGCCGGAGCCCCGGCAATCCAGCTGGATTCTTCGCCCGCCGATGTCGACCATCTTCCCGGGCGCGGGGAAGTCGCGCGCCGCGCGGTAGCGGCCGGCCTGCTCGTACACGACGCCCATGAGGATGGCCAGGGCGACGATTGCAGCGCTCCAGAGGACGATACGCATCACCAGAAGTTTCGACGAGTGCTTCACTGATGCCGATGGTGCCACCAACGGCGCTGCTGCACCGCGTACTTTCCGCTTCAGCTTATCGACCGCATCCTTTGCGCAATCGATCTTTCGCTGTCGGCGCGCAGCCTTTCGGCTATCTTGAAAAAACCTGTGTGGAATGCGCTACTCCATGCACGCCAAAAGGGAATGAAATCTTCGCTGGCGCAATGCGAGCCCCGGAGCAGATGTGATGGGAAACACAGTTGGGACGCGAAAGCGCTGTCAACGACCATTGCAATCCGTAGCATCCGGAAGGTTCATAAAACGAATTGTCCGAAGGAGGATCAGATGGTCGCCCTCTCACCACAGACTCCGTGGTCCGTCGCATGGACTCCACGCACAACGGCGGGGAGCCGCGCGCATGGGGAACATGCCGAGCGAAACGCGCGGGCCGCGCCATCTGTTGCAACCGACGCCGCACCCACCCTGCAAGCAGCGCCGCGCAGGCCTTGCGCCTATGTGTTCATCGCGAACCTGCCGCACCTCATCGAAGCCTATGGGCAGGATTTCGGAGCCGCCGCCAGCCTTGAAATACAGCGCCGCCTGTGCGCCCACTTCCTCACCTCGGCCGCCACCGACATGGCCCGGCTGCGCGACGACTGCTTCCTGCTGTGGGCCAACGACGCGTTCGTCTGCGGCGCGCGCGACATCCGTGAGCTGCCGCACGACGTGCGCCACCGGAGCCACCCCATCGAGACGCTGCTTGCCGTGCTTGGCGCCGAGCCGGTGCGTGCGAAGGGCATCGCCGCGATGGTGCAGTTGCATGCCGACTGGATCGAGGTGCGTCCGCCCGAGCAGCTCGGCACGTCGGAGATCGAGTTCGCCCTGTGGACTGCGCAACCGTTTCCGGATTTGCGCGAGAACAGGGCCGACGAATGGTGCCAGCGCTACCGCTCCGACATGGACGTCGCCGTGCGCGTCAGCGAAGCGCTGCGCACCGAGGCGCTCTCCTTCGAATGGCAGCCGGTGGTGCACGCTGGCGGCAATGCCAGTACTTTCTACCTCGCAGGGCGCGTGCGTCTGCCGCCGAGCCGCAGCGAACCGGCGCTTCTTGCGCAGGAGGTGTTCTTGCCGTGCCTGCAGCGACTGGGGCTGGCTCGCGCGTTCGATCGCATCGCGGTGCGCCAGGCCTTGGCGGAACTGCGGTCGCAGACCTGCGCGCACATCGGCGTGGGCATCTGCGCGCAGAGCACCAAGCTCGACCACTGGTGGGCCTCGCTGTGCGCGGCACTCGACGAAGAGCCCGCGCTGGCCTCGCGCCTCGTGATCGAGATCGTGGGCAGCGCCACGCTGGCCGATCTCGAGGCCGCCCACGACTTCTGCGTGCAGATGCAATTGCGCGGTTGCCGCATCGCCGTGCGGGACATCGGCGGCGGCAACGACAACCTCGCCGCGCTGCAGTCCTGCGGGCCCGACATCGTGAAGCTCGATGCGTCGCTGCTGCGCCGCGCGCGCGACGACACCTTCGGCATCGAGTGCCTGCAGGGCATGATTTCCCTTTGCACGCACTTCGCGGCCCAGGTCGTGGTCGACGGCATCGAGCGCGAAGACGACATGCACATCGCTTCGCGCGTGGGCGCGCGGTGGCTGCAGGGCTACGGCGTGCGTGGCACCGAGCCGGCCGCCAAGCCTGCTGCTGTCGCTCCCGGGCATCCTTTCGGGTGACTCGAACCACGGCACGGATTTTCTTCGACCATGTACCTGAATCCTCTCTTCGCCAACGTGTCGCAGGCCGAACGCGTTGCGCTGGTCCAGAGCAGCCAGTTGCGCTCCTACCGGCGCAATGAAGTGGTGCTCGCGGCCGGCAGCTCGAGCGATTGCGTCTATTGCGTGGCCAGCGGACTGCTGCGCGTGGTGGAGCATGGCAAGGGCCGCGCCCACGCCACCAATGTCACGACCGACTTCATCCGCCAGAACGAATTCTTCATCGGTCCGTCTCTTTCCGAGGACACCTACCAGGCCAAGCACACGCTGGTTGCCGCGTTGCCCGCGGCAGTGCACCTCATCCCCGTCGTGGCGTTGCGCAAGATCTGCAGTTCGTACCCGGAGGTGGCCATCAGACTGCTGGAACTCGCGATCGAGCGCATGGCCGTCATGCGCAACCAGCTGCGGCGCATGTCCGCACTGTCCACCGAAGACGTCGTCGGCCGCGTGCTGCACCAGCTGACCGTGCTGGCCCCCTCGAGCATGGGCGCGTTCGACAAGCGCATCTCCCAATCGGTGATCGCCTCCTACTCGGGTCTGTCGCGCGAAGTGGTCAACAAGACCATGCGCGACATGGAGCAACGCGGCCTCGTGCGGCGCGACGATCAAGGCGTGCACGTGCCCGCCAATTTCGCGTCCACCGACTTCGGCAACCTCTTGCCCGCCGAGGAAAACCTGGCGCGTGCCGAGCCGAGCCAGGTCGAACCGATCTTCTTCGAGAGCTTCCCGGCCCCGGCGAGCGACCCATCCGGGCGCAAACCCGAGGACGATTGATCGCGCTTGCGCTACTTGAAGGCATCGATGTCCAAAGAAAAGAGCAGGCGGATTGCCACGCGGCCCGAACAAGGCTCGAGGGAATCATCGTCCGTGCGCACGGCCGGTTCCAGCGGCGGCGAGCCGCGCGTGGAGGGGACCAGCGATGGAGTGCCGCGAATCGATTCGTCGACTTCCTCGACCGCCGCCGCCCTCCTGTTCGCCAAAGCGGCTCAGCAGGAACTCGTCCTTCTGATGCGCCTGATTGCCGAGGGCGATTCGGCCACGGCGATGCGGATCGCGTGGTGCATCGTGGAACGGGGGCGTGCGGTGCTGGGGCCTGAACTGCCGCCTTCGGCCTCGTTGCCGACACCAGTGGAAGTCTCTTCGCAAACTGAAGAAACGCGCCTCCCGCCATCGGCGAGTCCAGGCGCTGCAGGCCGCGCACTCTCGCGTCGCGAACTCGACGTGCTTCGGATGATTTCGCAAGGCCTGAGCAACCGCCAGATTGCCGAGCTGAGCCATCGCTCGCTGCACACGGTGGATGCGCATGCGAAGAGCATCTATCGCAAGCTGGCCGTGAAGTCGCGTGCCCAGGCGGTGCGCGATGCCATGCAGAAGGGCCTGATCGATCTGGAGGCCTGCGACTAGAAATAGCTGCCGCGGCGCGATGGGATGCTGTAGTAAGGAATCCCTAATTCGGGTGATTGCGTTTCGACCTCCCGGCTTTCATCATCGCTGCGTGCACCTGCATCCATTGATTGCCCGCTTGCCGCTGGTGGAACGTTCGGCCATCGGGCAGCTTTGCGAGCTGCGTTCATACGCTCGCAACGAGACGATCCTTGCGTCGAACGAATGCACGCGTTCGTTCTACTGCGTGGAAAGCGGCCTGGTGCGCGTGGTTGCCCAAGGCCGCGACGGCGCGCAGGAAGATACGGAAGTGACCACGGATTTC
Organism: Variovorax sp. Varisp85; assembly: GCF_047304045.1. NCBI lineage: Bacteria > Pseudomonadati > Pseudomonadota > Betaproteobacteria > Burkholderiales > Comamonadaceae > Variovorax > Variovorax sp. Varisp85. Next base: position 15,193 of record NZ_JBGLYN010000053.1, on the reverse strand, counting down.
ATTCGCCGGCACGACTTCTATCTTGGCGGTTCCCTGAGCGAGCCACAGTATCTGGCTGCCCACAGATTGATCGCGGTGCTTCCCAGCACGATATACCTCGTTCCCGTGCCGGTGATCAGGGCGCTTTGCGAGCGGCATCACGGCATCGCACTGGAATTGCTTGGTGCGGAGGCTGCCCGCATGAATGTCTTGCGCCGTCAGATCCGGCGCATCTCTTCGCTATCTTCAGAAGAGATGGTCGGCCGTGTACTCCACAAGATGACCCAGATAGCTCCCGCTGGCCACGAGGCCTACGACAAGCGCGTCACGCAGGGTGTCATCGCCTCCTACGCCGGCGTTTCTCGCGAGGTCGTCAACAGGACGATGCGGGAGATGGAAAGGCGCGGCGTATTGCTGCGCGATTCGCAGGGCGTGCATGTTCCCCAGGACTTCGCGGGAACAGACTTCGGTTTGCCGCCTTCCGCGCCGTAGCCGGACGCAAGGGCGAAAAAATAGCTGAAACCGGTGAGTTGCATTCGCCAGGGTGAGGCGAAAGAATCGAACAACGATTTCCTCCCGTTGTTTCTACACAGACCTTCCATGTCCCACCTGTTCGTCGCTTGTACGTGCAACATCGCGCACCTTGGGCGCATTCATCGCAGTGGGTGGATGCGCCTGCTGCCCTGGCTGCGTCTTTATGAGTGTGCGAATTGTGGAAGACGCCAGCTTCGCTCCGAACGAGCGGTGGATGATGCTCGTGCGCGGGAGGCGAGCGCTGCGGGGTATACGGGACAGTGATGCGGGTCGGGTAGAACGCTTCCATATCGCTCGTTGGCGTCACAGGCGCCGTACAACCACGTCGCAGGTGGTATGCCCCTACGCCCACGGCCTCATCCCCGATGCTGGAACAATGCGTCCACCCATGGACGGCCTCGATCTCATCAAAACATTCCGCGAAGTCGCGTTCCGGCGCAGCTTCTCCCGCGCAGCGATCTCGCTGGGCATGTCCAAGGCCACGGTCAGCCGCTACGTGGCGGAGCTCGAAACCCGCAGCGGCGTGCGCCTGCTGAACCGCTCGACCCGCTCCCTGAGCCTGACCGACGCCGGCCAGGTGCTGCTCGACCGCAGCACCGAGCTGGTGACCATGGCCGAGAACACCCTGAACGACCTGCAGGCCCACGGCTCACACCCGCGAGGGCGGCTGCGGATGAGCGCGCCGCACGGGCTGATCGCCGGCTGGCTCTCGGACGTGATCGCCGAGTTCATCAAGCGCTACCCCGACGTGTACGTGAGCCTGGTGTTCACCAACGACGACCTCGACCTGATCGAGGAAGGCATCGACGTGCACCTGACCGGCGGACGCATCGACGACATGAACCTGATCGTGCGCCGGCTGGTGCAGTTCGACATGGTGGTCTGCGCCACGCCGGCCTACTGGGCGCAGCGCGGCATGCCGCAGACGCCCGAGGATCTGGGCCGGCACGAGGTGCTGAGTTACTCGGCAAAGCCGACCACCCACCTTCCCTTCGAGACCGACGGCAGGCAGTACGACGTGCCCGTGCACAGCCGCTTGGAAGCCAACGACGCCGTCGCGCTGATCGAACTGGCGCTGCGCAGCGTGGGCGTGGCCTATGTGCCCGAGCCGCTGGCGCAGTCGCACCTGGAACGCGGAGCGCTGGTGCCGGTGCTGCGCGAGCACATGCCGCGCGACCATTGGCTGTACGCGGCCTACTCGCAGCGCCGCCACAACAGCGCCGCGATGCGCGCGATGCTCGACTTCCTGGAGCAATCGATGGGCGCCCTGACCGAGGGTCCGGCGCTGCCGCCCGCGCTACCGGTGGCGGTGATGCCGCCTGGATGCGCCCGTTCCAAGGCGCAGGAGCAGGTCGGCAGTAGCCAATAGCGCCGAGCTGACCGAAGATTGGGAGCGGCACGCGTTGTGTTGCAATCGCATTTTTCAGAATGCAGGCCACAGACGCGATGAGTACGCCCCTCCAGATCCGCCCTCCGGCGCCCGACGACTACGCGGCATGGAAGCCGCTATGGGACGGCTACAACGCCTTCTACGGACGCGAGGGTGCGACAGCCCTTGCCGACGAGATCACGCAGGCCACATGGCAGCGCTTCTTCGATGTCTACGAACCGGTGCATGCGCTGGTCGCCGAGCGCGACGGGCAACTGGTCGGGCTCACCCACTACCTGTTCCACCGCAGCACCACGCGGCTCGAACCGACCTGCTATCTGCAGGACCTGTTCACGCTGCCGTCAGAACGCGGCCGCGGCGTGGGCCGCCAGCTGATCCAGGGCGTGTACGAGCGCGCGAAGCACGCGGGCGTACGCCGCGTGTACTGGCAGACCCATGCGACCAACACGGCCGGCCGCACGCTGTACGACAAGGTCGCGACGCACGACGGATTCATCGTCTACGGCACGCTGGTCTGAGGCTGCGAAAAATAGGCGATTTATCTTTTTCCTGCAACGCCGTAGAGTCAACGCCTGGGCACCAGCGACAGGAGAAACACATGAACCGCGATGAAGTGATCAAGGCAGGTCAGCTCGAAATTCGCTATCTGGTCGATGGCTCCGCGACAGGGAGCATGGGGGTGTTCGAACTCACCCTGCCGCCGGGCGCCAACGTGCCGCCACCGCACAGCCATCGGGACAACGAGGAGTTCTTCTATGTCGTGGAAGGCGCGGTCACCTATTCGGTCGATGCCGAAACGCGCGAGCTGACACCCGGCGAATGGATGTCGACGCCGCGCGGCTCGGTGCACGGCTTTCGCAATGTCGGATCGCAGACGGCGCGCGCGATCGTCATGCTCTCGCCGGACATCGGCGCGCAGTACTTTCGCGAGGTCGCGACCGTGGTCAATGCGGGCGGACCGCCCGACAAGGCGAAGCTGGTCGCGGTGATGTCGCGCTACGGGCTGACGCCGGCCCTGCCCGCGCAGCCTGCTGCGTAGGTCCGACAAAACCCTCTGTCGCGCGCGCGGCCCTCCTGTCAGTACCTGAAGGTAATGCCGGCCTTCACGCCGTTGTTGGCCTTGCCGTCCGACTGAACACCGCCCGAGAGCGACAGATTGCCGCCGGTGCTCGCCCCCAGCGAGTAGGTGGGCCGTGGCGTGGAGGTGTCGGTGCCGATGTAGGTGCCGCTGCCGTCCGGCCGCAGCACGCCGAAGCTCGCCCCCTTGACGGTGGCCGAGGTTTCGGTCGGGTTCACGTTGGGGGCCACGTAGACGGTGCCCTTCTCGTCGCTGTCGACGGGCACCTTGACAGGCTCGGCCTGCACCGCTGCGGCGGCAGCGACCAGCACCAGGGTTGTCGCAAGAATCAATTGACGCATCGCCGACATGCTAGGCAGGTGGCGAGCGGCCCGCGTAGGACAAGAGGAGATTCAGGGTTCGGCCCCGACATGAGAACTTGCGTACTCACAAGTTGAAGCGATGGCAAGCGCATGAATCCCGCTCTACGATGCAGTGTCCGAAACCAGACAGGAAATCGCCCATGCCCGCCAACGAAGTCGTCATGCCCGAGCAGCTCCTGAGCGCACTCGAAGCCCAGAGCCGCACGCCGATCGCACGGATCGGCGAAGCGCTGATTTCGCTGGGCATGATCACCGAGGATCAACTTCGTTCCGGGCTGACGCGGCAACAGCTCGATCCCACGGTGCCGCTGGGCGAGACGCTGGTGCGCATGGGCATCGTCAGCAAGGGCCAGCTCCAGACCGCGCTGGTGCGCAAGATGGGCTATCCCCTCGTCAACCTGCACCTGTTCCCCGCGGCGGCCGACGCACTGCGCAAGCTGCCGTATTCCGTGGCCCAGCGCCTGCAGGTCATGCCGCTGCGGCTGCACGAGGGGCGCCTCGTGGTTGCGATCGACGACCCGACCAGCCGGCATTCGGCCCTGGACGAGGTGGAGTTCATCGCGCAGATGAAGGTCACCCCGGTGGTCGGGCAATGCATCGACCTCGACAACGTGCTGCACGCAGCCTACGAAAAAATCGGCGAGTCGACGACCTCCGCCCCCGGCGTCTTTTCCTCGAACCTCGATCCCAGCCGGCCCCTCGAATTCGACATGGCCGGCACCAGCGAACTGCTGCAGACGCTCGAGAAGGAAGGCCCCGCCGCGCCCGCCCCCGAGGCTCCCATCGAGCAGTCGGACAACTCCCTGGTGCGGATGATCAACAGCATGATCCTGGAGGCGCACCGTGAGGGCGCGTCGGACATCCACATCGAAAGCTATCCCGGCCAGGAAAAGACCCGCATCCGCTTTCGCCGCGACGGCCTGCTCTACACCTACCTGGAGCTGCCGCCAAGCTACCGCAACGCCGTCGTCGCGCGCGTGAAGATCATGTGCGACCTGGACATCAGCGAAAAGCGCAACCCGCAGGACGGCAAGATCAACTTCGCCAAGTACTCGCCGCAGCACCGCATCGAACTGCGCGTGGCGACCATCCCGACCAACAACGGCCTCGAAGACGTGGTGATGCGCATCCTGGCGTCGGCCAAGCCCCTTCCCATGGACAAGCTGGGCCTCTCGCCGAACAACCTCGCGGAGCTGACCAAGGCCGTCGAGCGCCCCTACGGCATGGTGCTGTGCGTGGGCCCCACTGGCTCGGGCAAGACCACCACGCTGCACTCGGCGCTGATGCACATCAACACGCCGGAGCGAAAGATCTGGACCGCCGAAGACCCGATCGAAATCACGCAGACCGGGCTGCGGCAGGTGCAGATCAACCCGCGCATCGAGTGGACCTTTGCAAAGGCGCTGCGGGCGTTCGTGCGCGCCGATCCGGACGTGATCATGGTCGGCGAGATCCGCGACGAGGAAACCGCGAAGACCGCCATCGAGGCTTCGCTGACCGGCCACCTCGTGCTGTCGACGCTGCACACCAACAGCGCACCCGAAACCGTGACTCGCCTGCTCGACATGGGCATGGACCCGTTCAACTTCGCGGACTCGCTGCTGGCCGTGCTGGCGCAGCGACTGGTGCGCCGCCTTTGCACCCGCTGCACCAGCAGCACGCCCGCGAGCCCGGAGACGGTCGACGAACTGCTGAACGACTACATGCACGCATTCGGCACGCAGCAAAACGACGCGGTCCAGCGCAAGGCCTTGCAGGACGACTGGATGCAGCGCTACGGCCGCGACGGGCACCTGCACAGCTACACCAGCACCGGGTGCAAGCATTGCGGCGACACCGGCTTCAAGGGACGCGTGGGCATCCATGAGCTGATGACGATGTCCAGAACGCTGCGCCGCCTGGTGCAGACCGGCGCACGTGCGGAAGAACTCCAGCAGACGGCGCTGCAGGAAGGCATGCGCACGCTGCGGCAGGACGGCATCGAGAAGGTGCTGGCCGGACAGACCACCATCGAGGAAGTGCGCGCGACCAGCAACGTGTGAGCGAGGCGCGGCGGCCCGGCGTCCCGGCGTCCCGAGCCTGCGAATGCCCACCCTATGACCACGCGCCCGGCCCCGAACCTCGACGCTTCCGCGCTGGCGCTGATCGATGCCTGCGCGCGAGCCTCGCTCGAACTGCTGGAAGGCAACCTCACGCCGCACGGCATCCTGGCCGCCAGCCGCACCGAGGCCGCCGTGGCGCGGCGCTACACGCGCATCTTCGGCCGCGACGCCGCCATCTGCGTCATGGCCATGTGCGGCAGCGGCGTGCCCGCACTGGAGCAAGGCGCCGTGGCCAGCCTCGACGCGCTCGCGTCGCAGCAGGCGGCCAACGGGCAGATTCCGAAGTACGTCGACCCCGAGGGGCAGGACGCCGACTTCTGGTATCTGGGCTGCATCGACGCCACCCTGTGGTGGCTCATTGCGGCGGACCATGTGCGCAGGCACGGCGATGTAGGCGCCACGCACTGGCGCTCCGAAGTCGAACGCGCGATCCAATGGCTGCTCGCGCAGGAGCACCAGCACTTTCGCCTGCTGCAGCAGAACGAGGCCAGCGACTGGGCCGACATCATGCCGCGCTCGGGCTACGTGCTGTACACCAACGCGCTGTGGTTCGACGTGAAGCGCCGCTTCGCACTCGAACGCGCCGAGGAAACGCAGCACCATTTCAACCACCTGTTCAATCCGTTCCAGCGCGACCTGCCCGAGTACCACCGCGCAAGGCTGCTGCGGCACTATGCGCGGCGCGGCCGGCGCGACCCGGGGCTGTACCTGAGCTTCGTCAATTTCGCGGTGGTCGGCGACGAAGGCGATGTGTTCGGCAACGTGCTGGCGATACAGAGCGGGCTGGCCGATGCGGCGATGGCGCAGCGCATCGTGCGGACCATCGATGCGGCGCATGCATCGCAGCCCTACCCGTTGCGCGTGGTGCTGCATCCGCTGTCGCAGCAGCACGAGCTGTGGCGGGCCTACATGGGGCGGCATCGACAGAACATCGTGCACCAGTACCACAACGGGGGAATCTGGCCGTTCGTCGGCGGGTTCTGGGTGATGGCACTGGCGCGGCAGGGGCTGCACGGGCAGGCGTGGACCGAGCTTGCGCGGCTGGCACAAGCGAACGCGCAGGACGACTGGCGGTTCACGGAGTGGTTCCATGGGCGCACGCTCGCGCCGATGGGGATGGCGGGGCAGAGCTGGAATGCGGCCGCGTTCCTGCTGGCGCAGCGGGCGTTGATGGGGGACGGGGTGGCCTGGTGAATGAGGGCGGCCGGCCCGTCAGGCCGCCCACACCCCCAGCACGCAGGCGATGCCCACCGTGACGACGGGCGGATACAGATGCCCGGCCGCCGCGCCCGCCGCCATGCGTTCGCACGCGCCGAAGAAGCGGTACCACGCCGGCCCGCCGAAGATGATGCAGATGTGCAGCAGCGCGGCAATGGCGCTCGATGCGGCGCCGACGATCAGGGGAATGTTGTAGCTCACGAAGTCTCTCAAGGAAGATGCTTGTGGTCGCGCACGGTTTCGCGCGTCGGGCCGAAAGCGCCGAAGCGCACGGGCAAGCCGCTCGATGCCTCGGCATACGCCACCCATGCATGCGGGCTTGCGACGGCGTGCGGCTCATAGATCGGCTCGGCGCCTTGCAGCAGTCGGGTCAATGCGTGCTGATGGCCGAGATCGCGCACGCCGCCGAGCGGTAGGGACGCGAAGCGGCCCGCCTCCGCCGTGCGGTAACCGGCGCACCAGCGCAGGCCCGCACCGTCGACCGCATCGAGGTGGCTCACCACCAGCCCGTCGAGCGTGCCTGCCGCATCCAGCGCGTACCGCAGCAGCACCGCATCGGGGTGGCCCCTGCGGAACACGCCCTGCCAGCCTTCGTTCGCGTTGTGCGGCTCGCGCAACCGCGCATCGAGTGCCCGGTCGTGTGTGGGCAGCGGTCCCGGGCCATGGCGTGTGAGATAGCTGCGCAGAACACCCAGGTGCTGCACGGGCGCGTCGATGCCCACGTCGCGCAGCACGGCCTCGACCGCCGTCGTCGAGATGGTGCTCCACGTGGTGTGCGGATGGAACCCGCGCCACTCGTCCAGTAGCACGCCCTGCGCGCCCTCGAAGACCACGGCGCCGGGCCGCGCAAGGCGCTCGGCGATGCGGTCCGCCCCCGCAGGCGGCGACTGGGCCAGGCACGGCGCGGCGGCATCGAGCCATCGCCGTGCGAGCGAGTCGTCCTGGAGCACCGACAGTTCCCGCGCGCCATCGGCATGCAAGGGCGCCGCGTGCGCGAACTCGCGAAGCAGCGCAGCGCGGGAGGCTTCCAGTTTTTCCAAGGCAAGGGCCGACTGCGACAGGTCGCCGTAGTGCAGCGCCTCGTCGGGTGCGGCGAGCGCATGCCGCACCGTTTCGCCGACACCCACGCCGCAGCTGCCGTGCGCCCCCTCCCCCCGTGCCCATTCGCGCAAACGGCCTGCCGCCTGATGAAAGGGCGTGGTCACGCGGCAGCGCGCATCGATCAGCAGGCGCGAGAACGCGTCCTCCACGCCCACCCGCCGCAATGCCGCTTCCTCGACGCGCAGCGCCGTCGGATGCACCACCACCGGACTCGCAAGCACGGTGCCCACGCCCGCATGAAAACTGCCGGCGCCGAACTGCGAAAAGGTGTGATGCCGCCCATCCGCCAGCACCACGTTGTGCCCGGCCTGCGCGCCGCCGTTGAAGCGCACGACAGTGTGGGCCTGCAGCGCGCCGCACAGGTGGTCTGTGAAGAGCCCCTTGCCGCAGTCCCCGAAGCCGAGGCCGAGCAGTGAGATGTAGCGCGTGGCTGCCGCTGCGGTGCCGGAGCTCACTCGGTCATCAGCCGAAGAGCCGCTTCCACCACGAGGAGCGCGGGCCCGCTGCTCCCGCGGCCAAGCCCGGCGGCGCGTGGCGCGCTGCGGTCGGGTCGAGCAGCGCGGCATACCCCTCGAGCGCATGCATCACGCCACCCACGCGTTCCCGTGCCATGCCGGTGCCGCCCATCACGCCGGCCAGCGCGTCGAGGCTGGGCACGGCTTTTTCGGTGAGGGCGACGATGCCGGCGGCCACGGCGCAGGCGTCGTCCGGCGAGTCCATGCAGATGACGTGATCGCCCAGCAGCTCGCGCCAGCGCGGCTCGCAGCGGCGGCGGCGCTGGGCGTCGGGAATCAGGAAGAACAGGTTCGTCGTTTCGGCCGCGGCGGCGATGACTTCCTCGATGGGAATGTCCTCGTCGAGCTTCTCGCCGATGAGGCCTTCGATCTGGTGGCGCGAGACGGCGGGGTACGGCAGTTCGTCGCCGGTGACGAACAGGTAGCCGCGCTTCTTGCGCTTGACCCAGCAGTCCATGTCGGTGTGCTGGGCCATGACGTAGAAGGCGAGCTCGTAGCTCTCTTCGCCCGAGCCGCCGCCACCGCCTTCGAGATAGCTCCAGGTGAGCCACTGGTCCATGAGATTGGCGGTCGATTCGAACTGGCCGACCTGCAGCGGTGCGTGGTCGGAGGTGGCGTCGCCGATGGCCATGAACATGAGCTGCGGGTCTGCCACGCCGCAGTCGGTCAGCAGCTTCATGAAGGTGGGTAGCTCCTTGCGCGCAAGCGTCTGCGGAATATCGCCCATGGAGCCCGTGACGTCGAGCGCGAAAACGATGCCCAGCGAGTTCGGATGGTCGGCGTTGTCGCGCGACTCGCGCACCTTCAGCCCTTGCGGGTTCATCAGCGGATGGGTGGAGCGCTGGGTGAAGACCTCGGCGCCCGGCTTGGCGGCGCGGTCGGCAATGAGCGCCGTGTGGGCGGCATGCGAGTAGTTTCCGTAGCCCATGAAGTGACTCCTAGCTTGGTGCGTATGTGCGGTTCAGGCGCCGGTACGGTGGGGAGGCGCGGGATCGAAATGAACGAACTGCGGCGCGCCGAAGGCTTCGCGCGACGCGGCGGAGAGCGCCTGCTCGATGCCCTGTGCGCCAAGGCGCTGGCAGGCGGCACTGTCTTCACTGCACTGGCGCAGCAAGGCCACGAGCGGTGCAGGTGTGTGAGCGCCGAAACCTGGCTCGCCGGCCGCACCGCCGTGCAACACGGCGCGCACGGTCCAGGCAGCTTGCATCAGGTCGCGTGCGGCGGCGGCGTTGTGGACCGTGCCGGTGGCATGTTGCGCGCGCGACCAGCCGATGACGAGCACGCCATGGTCGCGCGGATGCACGAGCGCATGCGCGGGCGACAGGTCGCGGTGCGTCCAGCCGGCACCGTGCACGAAGGCCAGCACTTCGAGCATGCGGCGCCAGATCCACACTGCGTGGCGCGGATCGATGCCTTGGGCGTTGGCCTGCTGCACGTCTTGCAGGCTGCCCCAGAAGCCTGCCGGGTGGCGCAGCACCAGCGCCTGGCGGGCGCCGTCGCCCAGGCCTTCGGCAATGCCCACGCCCAGCGGCTGCGGCAGGCGGCGGGTGAAATAGGCAGCACCCTGCACCGGCAGGTCTTGCAGCGACTGGAGCACCGCGCCTTCGCGCACCAGCACGCTGTTGGCGGCGCTGTCTCGCGCGAGTTTGAGCGTGACGCGCTCGGGCAATGCACCGAGGCGTTCGGCGAACAGCACTTCGCTGTGCTCTCCGGTGGCCAGCGGTGCGAGCACGCGGTAGCGCGCGCCGCGCCATGTGAGGATGCGGCCGCCGGGCACGTCGGCATTGGCCCGGCGCAGCGCGGCGCGGAAGCTCTCGCGCTCGATGGTTTCAGTGCCTCGGGTGACGGTGGTGCCGCAGTAACTGCAGTTGACGGTACGCCAGCGGGCAGCGCGCGGCAACGGCGCGGAGCATTGGGGGCAGCTGAGAGCGAGCAGAGACAGCATGGCCCCCGCCTCAATCTTCCTTGGACGGCGCCGTCGGGTCGGGCGACGCCAGCACCCGGTCGATGCGGCGGCCTTCGAGCGCGACGATATCGAAGCACCAGCCGGCGCAGTCGATGCGCTCGCCCACCTTGGGCAGGTGGCCCGACACGGACATCAGCAAGCCGGCCACGGTGTTGTAGCGCCCGCGCTCTTCATCGGGCAATTCGCGGATGCCCAGGCGCGCGCGCAGCTCCGACACGGGCATGAGGCCGTCGAGCTCCCACACGCCGTCGGCCCGCTCGCGCGCCCAGGCGTCGGTCTGCATGCCGGGCTGCAGTTCGCCGGTGATGGCTTCGAGCAGGTCGCGCGGGGTCATGAGGCCCTGGACCACGCCGTACTCGTCGACCACGAACACGAGGCGGCCGGCGCGGGCGCGGAACTGCTCCAGCAGCTCCATGCCGGTGAGGGTCTCGGGCACGAACACGGCGGGCGTCGCCTCCTGGCCCAGCACGCCGCGATGCGCGGAGCCCAGGCGCAGCAGTTGCGCCACGCTGACGACGCCGACCACGTCGTCGAGCGAGTTGCGGCACACGGGGTACCAGGAATGCACGAGGTTGAGCTCGGCCGCGTCGGCAACCTGCTGCAGTGCCCGCTCCACGGTGAACGAAGCATCGAGCCATTCGATGTCGGCGCGCGGGATCATCAGCGACGACAGGCGCCTGTCGTCGAGGTGGAACACATTGCGCACCATCTGGTGCTCGTGCTGCTCGATGACGCCGGCGTCCACGCCTTCTTCGAGGCTGGCCGAGATTTCTTCCTCGGTGACAGAACGGGCCGCGTTGGCGTCGATGCGCAGCAGCTTCAGCATGGTGGCCGTGGCGCCCGCCAGCAGCCACACGAAAGGCTTGGCGCCCTTGGCCAGTCCGCGCATGGGGCGCGACACCCATCGCGCCACGGGCTCGGGATAGAGTTGGCCGATGCGCTTGGGCACCAGTTCGCCGAAGATGATGGTGAAGAAAGTGATGCAGGTGACGACCACCGCGGTGGACGCGACGCTGGCGGTGCCGCGCCCCATGCCGACGCCTTCCATCCAGACCGCGAGCGGCTCGGCAAAGGCGGCCTCGCCGACGATGCCGCTGAGCATGCCGATCGAGGTGATGCCGATCTGCACCGTCGAGAGGAATTGCGTGGGTGACTCCATCAGCTTCAGCGCGGCCACCGCGCCGGTGTCTCCCGTTTCGGCCAGTGCCGCGAGACGTGCGCGCCGGCTGGTGGAAAGGGCCATTTCGGACATTGCGAACAACGCGTTGAGCGTGGTCAACAAGGCCAGGAGGAAGACATCCATGAACTGAGGGAGAGAATGAGGGAATGTCACTTTACTTGATTGGCGACCTGCAAGGCTGCGACGCCCCCTTCGGTCGGCTGCTGCAGAAGATCGATTTCTCCCCCAGCCGCGACACCATCGTGCTGCTGGGCGACCTGGTCAACCGGGGCCCCGATTCGCTCGCGGTGCTGCGCCGCGTGCAGGGCTGCGGCGCCTCGGCGCTGAGCCTGCTCGGCAACCACGACCTGCACCTGCTGGGCGTGGCGCACGGCGCGCGCAAGGCCGGCCGCAAGGACACGCTGGCCGAAGTGCTGGCCGCGCCCGACAGCGAGGCGCTGCTCGAATGGGTGCGCCTGCAGCACATGGCGCTGCACATGCGCATTGGCGACGGCGACCTGCTGATGCTGCATGCGGGCGTGCTGCCGCAGTGGACGGTGGGCGACACGCTGGCGCTGGCGTCCGAGGTCGAGTCGGTGCTGCGCGGGCCGGCGCTGGGCGAGTTCCTGATGTCGATGTACGGCAACGAGCCGGCGCAATGGCACGACACGCTCACGGGCAGCGCGCGGCTGCGCGCCATCGTCAATGCGCTGACGCGGCTGCGCTTCTGCACACCTGAAGGCGTGATGGAATTCGAGGCCAAAGACAGCGCGGCCACCCCGCCCGAAGGCTACATGCCGTGGTTCGACGTGCCCGGGCGCAAGACGGCCAAGGCCACGGTCGCCTGCGGCCACTGGTCGACGCTGGGCTGGCTGTCGCGGCCCGACCTGCTCTCGATCGACACCGGCTGCGTGTGGGGCGGCTGCCTGAGCGCGGTGCGCATCGGCGCGACGCTGGACGAGCGAGAGCTGATCCAGGTCGAGTGCGAGCAGTCGCAGAAGCCGGGCAAATAGATTCCGGCCCGGCGCGACTCACTCAGGAAGAAGGCAGCCGGAACTTGTCGAGCGACATGCGCTGCCGGCCCTGCGCGTCGAAGTTGCCGGGCGCCAGCCAGCGCTCGAACGCGGTGCGCAGCGCGGGCCACTCGCCGTCGATGATCGAGAACCACGCGGTGTCGCGGCTGCGGCCCTTGTAGACCACGGCCTGGCGGAACAGGCCCTCGTACTTGAAGCCCAGCCGAAGCGCCGCGCGCTTCGATGGCTCGTTGAAGTTGTCGCATTTCCACTCGTAGCGGCGGTAGCCGAGTTCGTCGAAGGCGAGCTTCATCAGCAGGTACTGCGCTTCGGTGGACATCGGCGTGTTCTTCAGCAGCGGCGAAAAATTGACGGTCCCCACTTCGATGGCCCCGTTGGCCGGGTCGATGCGCATCAGCGCCAGCGAGCCCACGGCGCGGCCGCTTTGCCTGTCGATGACGGCGAAGTGCAGCGGGTCGGTGCTCTTCGCGATGCGCTCGATGTAGGCGCGGGTGCCTTCCGCTTCGGCGGGGCGCTCGACGCCGAGGTAGGTCCAGTCGCGCCCATCGGGGGCCTGCGCGTTGGCGGCGTGCAGATCGTCGGCGTGCTTCGAGGCATCGATCGGTTCGAGCCTGCAGAAACGGCCTTCGACCACACGGCGCGGCGGCTGGGCGCGCGGCGTCCATTCGGGAAGATCGGGACCGATGGACTGGCCGAACTTGTTTTGGCGGGCTGACATGAAAGGCTCTTTCGGAAAAAAGGAAAAACTGGGCGGGAGCACGTAAAGTACGCGCAACGTGGCTCCAGCGTAAGTGCCACGTTGGATTCATTTCATGGTGCCACGACCTACCCTCTCTCCCACTGCCCTGCTCGAGTCCTCCCTCTTAAGGGACCGCGGCGCAGGCTCGATGCAGCACCAGCTGCACGACCGGCTCAAGCGCGCCATCCTCGACGGCAGCCTGGTCGCCGGCAGCCGCCTGCCGGGCTCGCGCGCCCTGGCCGAGGCGCTGGCCGTATCCCGCAACACCGTCACCGCGACCTACGAGCATCTGGCGGCCGAGGGCTATGTGCAGCCCGACCGGCAGGGCACTCGCGTGACCGAACTCTCGTCTTCCGTCCTGCCGAAGCGCACGGGCAAGCCGGCCGGCGCACCAGCCACCGCGCTGCGTCTCGCGGAGATCAAGCCAGGCACGTCGCGCGGCGAGATGGAGGCGGCGCTGCGCCCCGGTGTGCCCGCGTTGTCGCACTTTCCGTCGGCCTCATGGCGGCGCGCGCTCGACCGGGCGATCCGCGGCGCCGGATCGGCCGCGCTGGGCTACGGCGATCCGCTGGGCGAACCGCCGCTGCGTGCGGCCATCGCGCGGCATCTGTCGGTGGCGCGCGGCGTGCGCTGCGAGCCGCAACAAGTCGTCATCGCCGAAGGCGCGCAGGAGGCCATCTCGCTGTGCGTGCGGCTGCTGGCCAACCCGGGCGAGACCGGCTGGGTCGAAGACCCGGGCTACCGCGGCGTGAAGGCCGCCATGCATGCGGGCGACATGCGCATCGTGCCGGTGCGGGTCGACGCCGAAGGCCTGTGCGTGACCGAACGCGACTGGCAAAAGCACCCGCCCCGGCTGATCTACACCACGCCCTCGCACCAGTACCCGGGCGGCTCGGTGCTGAGCATCGCGCGCCGGCTCGCGCTGATCGCGCAGGCCCGCCAGCACGGCGCGTGGATCATCGAGGACGACTACGACAGCGAGTTCCGCCACACGGGCGAGCCCATCGGTGCGATGCAGGGGCTGGTGGACGACGCGCCCGTGCTCTACGTCGGCACCTTCAGCAAGACGATGTTTCCGTCACTGCGGCTGGGCTTTCTCGTGCTGCCCGCCCAGCTGCTGCCAGTCGTGCAGGCACCGCTGGAAGAAATGCTGCGCGGCGGGCATCGCTACGAGCAGCTGGCCATGGCCGACTTCATCGAGAGCGGGCAGTTCAGCCGGCACCTGGGCCGCATGCGGCGGCTGTACCGCGACCGGCAGCAGGCGCTGCGGCTTGCGCTGCAGAAGTATTTCAAGGTACCGCACGAGATCGACGGCGGCTACTGCGGGTTGCACCTGACGGTGCGGTTGCCCGCGCGCTTCGATGACCGCCGGATCGCGGCCGAGGCGCTGCGACATGGCATCGCGCCGTTTCCGCTGTCGGGATTTGCGATGCGGCCGACGCCATCGGACAACGGGTTGGTACTGGGTTACGGGAACACGCCCATGGAACTGTTCGAGCCGCTGGTCAAACGCTTGTCACAGTTCGCGCGCGCAGCGGCATCGCAGGATTAGCCAGCATCACACGGCTCAAGAGTCCTTTCGTTCAAAACAAGGAAGGGGCTTGGAGCCCATTGACTACATCCGTCGTAAGCAAGCGTTGATTTGGCATGTCAACTTGTTGGCATACCTGCAACAAGAATCCCTACGCCAAAAGGCAAGACCTGCGCGTTGCCGAACATTGGAATCACATAATTGCAATCGCTTGAAGCGTCCTGTCGCAGTGCACGATGACGCATCGAGAGCTGGCCATTCGCTCTCAAGGCAAGCAGCAATCAATAACGACAGCAGGGAGAGTGCGTGACTCACGCCATTGCGACAACATTCGTCGCGTCCCCGGTGATCTTTCCGATCCCGTGGAGACGCCATCCGTGAAGCGCCGCGTCACGATCCAGACGCCCTTGGGCGAGGCACTGCAATTCCACCGCCTCGTCGGTCGAGAGACACTCAGCCAGGCTTACGTTTTTGAAATCGATCTG